>JAUSIA010000376.1 GCA_030648225.1 Ignavibacteria bacterium
ATCTTATTCCGAATGGAGTCTGAACAGGATAAGGAGCTTCTCCTCTTGTTCCAACACCAATAGTGTAAACTCTGATATTAAAAGTTTTTGCAATTTGTGCTGCAGATACCGGATCAACTTCTCCTGCATTGTTAACTCCATCAGTCAGCAAAATCATTACTTTACTTTTAGCTTTACTTTCTTTTAAACGATTAACGCCATTTGCAATTCCATTACCAATTGCAGTTCCATCTTCAATCATTCCGGTTTTTATATCTTTTAAAAGATTTCTTAAAACGGAATAATCAATAGTAAGCGGGCATTGCGTAAAAGCATCTCTTGCAAAAACCACAAGACCAATCCTGTCCGATGTTCTTTCCTGCACAAACTCATCAATTACATCTTTTGCTGCATTAAGCCTGTTTGGTTTTAAATCCTCTGCAAGCATGCTGCCTGAAATATCAAGCACCATACTTATATCAATTCCTTCGGTATAAATATTTTCTCCCGATTGAAAATTCTGTGGTCTTGCAAGCGCAATTATTAATGAAGCAACGGCAATCATTCTTAAAATAATCGGGAGATATTTTAATCTTTCACGCCAGGTTGGTTTAAGTTCTTTAAAGATATTTAAAGAAGAATAGTTTAAAGATGGCACTCTCTTTTTTCCTTTAAACCCATACCATACAGCCATCAGTGGGATAATCACAAGGCAATATAGAATCCATGGATAAGCAAAAGTTACATCACCCAGCATTTCTCATAACCTCTCTGTTTGGTTCTCTCTCTTTCGGAATTGTCTTTTCTACAATCTGGTACGCCTGTTTCATCATTTCCTTATTTAAATCCGGTACAGGATTGTATTTTGCAAATTTTACAAGATCGGCGTTATTTAAAAATTCTTCAGTTGTTTGTAAAATCTCAGTTGTATCGTACCTGTCTCTTAATCTTCTCATTGCTTCAGTTGTCGTCAATTCAAGTGCGGGGAGATAAAATCTCTCTTCAAAATATCTTCTTATTATCTCAGTAATTCTTGAATGATATTCTTTTACCAATCCTTTCTGCCATAGTTCCTCTTCTTCCAACTGGTGCAGACCATTTAAAGCAGTTATGTATGATGGAAGTCTTGGGGCAGCTTCCTCAATTTCCTCCTTACCCTTAAGTTTTTTCTTATTTCTTTTATAAAGAAAATAAGCAAGAGCAGCTATTGCTAATATTATCAGCAGGTAAAGAAGAATAGTTTTCCAGTCGAGAGGGATTTTTATTGGCTCTTTTATATCTTTTATTTCTTCATCTGGCTGAACTGCAACAGTATGAACAGTGAAATTAACAGGATTAGTATTTACTGTCTGGAGTGTTGTATCGTTACCTGTTTTATATCCTACAGGAATTCCGGGTATTGAAACATTCATTGAATCATAAACTGAAACTATATACCGGAACTCAACCACCTGCTTTCCATTTTCTTCAAGAAGAACAGGCTCTTCAACTTTAATTATTTCAATTTCTTTAAAAGAATCTCCTATTAGAGGATTACTAACTTGTATTCCCTCATCATATTTTACTTTAACTGTAAGATTAATATAATCCCCAACAAGATAATTCATGGAATCAATATAAGCTTCAGCAGTAATATCCTGAGCATAATTATTCAGCGAAAATATGATAACCAGCAGAAGAAATTTTCTTACCATCTTCTCTCGCGCTTCCTGAAAAACTGAACAAGAGGCTTTATATAATTCTGATCCGTATTAACTTCAATGCTATCAAGCCTGCTGGTTAAAAATAAAGATTTTCTTCCCTGGATTATTCTTTGTTTCATTTCTTTTATTGTTTTCTGAACTTTCGAATCGCTTGTATCAATCCATCTATCATCACCGGTTTCGGTATCTTTTAATTTTATCATCCCGATTTTTGGCAAACTGAATTCTCTTCTGTCATTTAAAACAATGCCGATCAGATCATGCTTCTTCCCTACTATTCTTAAAATCTTTTCATAACCTTGATCCATAAAATCTGAAATGAGAAATACGATGCTCTTTTTCTTTATTGCGTTATTCATATACTCCAAGGCATATTTAAGATTTGTAGCTTTCCCTTTCGGTTCAAATGAAAGAACTTCTCTTATTACTCTGAGAACATGCTTCTTCCCTTTTCTTGGAGGAACAAATTTTTCAATCTTATCAGTAAAAAGAATTAAACCAACTTTATCATTATTCTTCAATGCTGAGAAAGCAAGTATTGCACTCAACTCGGCTGCAATTTGCTGTTTTGTTTTTTCTACTGTACCGAAAAACAAAGAACCACTGAGATCAACAAGAAGAATTACGGTTAATTCTCTTTCTTCTTCAAATATTTTTATAAAAGGATGACCAAAGCGTGCAGTTACGTTCCAGTCTATGTTTCTAATATCGTCGCCAAACTGGTACTCACGTACTTCAGAAAATTCCATTCCTCTTCCTTTAAAAACTGAATGGTATTCTCCAGAAAAGACCTGGTTGACAAGCCCTCTTGTACGAATCTCAATTTGTCTAACTTGTTTAAGAAGTTCTTTAGTCAGCATATAACCTCACCCTAACCCTCTCCTTATAAAGGAGAGGGAAACAAATCATGAAGAATACTCTAAAAAAAATAATAGCTTATGTTTTAAAAAAAGAATCACAGCTCGTTTTACAGAAATATAAACCGAAAGTGATTGCGATTACCGGCTCTGTCGGCAAGACTTCCACTAAAGATGCAGTTTATGCTGTCCTCTCTGGTATTTCTTATGTTAGAAAAAGTGATAAAAGTTATAATAGTGAAATAGGTTTACCCCTTACTATTTTAGGTATACCAAATGGTTGGAGTAATCCTTTCACATGGTTACAAAATATTTTAAAAGGTTTTTGGCTTTTTATTTGGCCACATAAATATCCCGA
>JAUSIA010000385.1 GCA_030648225.1 Ignavibacteria bacterium
AGACTAAAGCATATAGGTATGATTCTGCCGGAAACCTTGAAGAATATTATATCTATGAATATGATAATGAAGGAAATCTTACTGAAGAAGAATGGTTTTCTTCATCGGGAGGAAAAGTTTATAGTTTAAAAAATGATTATGATGATGGTATGAAAACCCACGCATATACTTATGATGAAAATAGTGATTTAATTTATGAGTATGTTTTTAAGTATGATGAGAAAGGAAACATAATTGAAGAGATTAAATATGATAACAATGGTTTGCAGGCTGGCGTGATTCAGTATATTTATAAGTATTATTAAGATATAGATCTACAGAATTGGAATTGTGGAATAATGGAATTTTGGAATGATCCGGCAGTTCTGAAAACATTCCATCATTCCAATTTTTCTGGTAATAATGAAGCTGGAAAGATCATAAAGATTTTAATTAAGGAAAAAAATGAAATACGATAAACCTGTTGTGGGTATAATTATGGGAAGCGATTCCGATCTTAATATTATGAAAGAAGCGGCTGATGTTCTTGATGAGTTTGAAGTTAAATATGAAATGAAAATAATATCTGCTCACCGGAGTCCAGGATATTTATCTGAATATGCCTCAACAGCAGTTAATAGGGGAATTAAAATTATAATAGCGGGTGCAGGCGGTGCTGCACATTTACCGGGAGTAACTGCAGCGTATTTCCCATTACCAGTAATAGGAGTTCCTGTTAAAGCGAAATCATTAGATGGACTTGATTCACTTCTCTCAATTGTTCAAATGCCTGGCGGCGTTCCTGTTGCAACTGTTGGAATTAACCAGGCAAAGAATGCGGGACTTCTTGCAGTACAGATATTAGCTACAAGTGATCAGAATCTTTTAAAGAAAATGGTTGCCTATAAAAAAAGAATTGAGAAAGAATCTTTGGATAAAAATAAAAAATTGAAATAATAGTTTTTTATTTCAATTAAGATGTGCAGAAACTAACAACAGAGGATTTGAAGTGCAAAGAAAATCCAATTCTGAATATCAGGCAATTAGTTTCATAGATGGTTATGGAACTACTACTAACGCTCAGCAATATTCTTTTGTTGATAATAATATTCAACCGGGACATTATACTTATAGATTAAAGCAAATTGATTTTGACGGAACATTTGAATATTCAAATGAAGTTGAAGTTGATTTTGAAGTCCCATCTGATTTTTCATTATCTCAGAACTATCCAAACCCATTCAACCCAAGTACAAAGATAAGCTTTAATCTTCCGGTTGAATCAAATGTAACTTTGAAAATATTTAATGTAATTGGCCAGGAAGTTATGAGTTTGATACATGGAAATCTAAATGCAGGTTTTCATAATCTTGATCTCAATGCATCAAATCTGAATAGTGGTGTTTATTTCTATACTTTAGAAGCACAGGGTAATGATGGCAGCAGCTTCTCAGAAGTAAAGAAAATGATGCTGACAAAGTAATATTTATTGTTAACAATATTATTTAGTTGTTAAATCCCGGGCTTGCCCGGGATTTTTTTATTAATTAAAGTCTGAAATTCTTCTTGCATTATTTCAGTATTTTCCTTATTGTTGACCCACTGGAATTATAGTGGGCATTATTTTTACATTTTTTAGTAAGGTCTGAGGGAATATACCTTCTCGCTTTAATTCTACAGAGTTTATTCTAACTAACTATTAATTATCATTAAATGGAGAATCTATGAAAAAACTTTTCAGCCTTTCTGTTCTTGTAATATTTCTTTTCTCATCTTTTACTCTTTTAGGGCAAAGGAAATATGACAATTCAGACTTTTCTAAAAACCCTAACGCACCTACCAAATCATTCGGACAAATACCTTTCAGTACAGAGGGTATTGTTACAATCACTCATTCTAGCAGTCAAACAATAGTTACTGGTAGCGTTTCTTGTAATGCTAGTGGTTTGCATACAGATAATAGCTATTGGCGAGCTTTTAATCTTCCATCATTCGGAATATCAGAAGATTACAGTATTACTGATGTTTCTATTGGTGTTGACCAAGCTATAGGTAATGGTGGAACTCAACCAATTACCTGTAATTTGTATGTATCCAGCCCTCCTTTCCCCGGAGGTTATCCGGCTTCTTTAACTCTCATTGGTACTACTAGCATTAATGTACCGGACCAGTCATTATCAATATTTAATATACCTGTTACAGGTGTTGCTCCTGTCGGATCAGAACTTGTTGTTGAAATTTTCACACCTGATGGACAAGCGACTGGTAACTCTTTCTTTATTGGTTCAAATTCATTGGGACAAACTGGTCCTAGTTATATTAATGCAACTGATTGCGGTATACCCACACCAACTGATTTAGCAGCTATCGGATTTCCAAATATGCATATAGTAATGAATGTTACTGGTGATGTTGGAATAACATGTCCTATTGGCGATCCTACAGATCCAAACCCAGCTGATTTAGCAATAAATGTCCCTTTATCAACTTCTTCTGTTTCCTGGACAAATCCTGTTGAAGCTATATCAACCACCCTTTGGTTTGGAACAGATCCTAATAACCTAACTAATGTTCAATCAGGTTCATTATCGAATTCCTGGAACATTACCCCTACTCTTCAACCAGCTACAGAGTATTTCTGGCGAGTTGAAGTATTCCGTGATACTTGCAGTAAATTAGGTCAACTCTGGTCATTCACCACCGAATCAAATGCCATCCAAAAATTCTTTGATGATTTTGAAGCTAATACAGATTCATTGCCGGCAGGATGGGTAGTTACAAATGATGGCGGGACTGGTGTTTGGGGTGTTTATCCTAATCCAAATATTCCGGTATGGCCAAATACTTATACATTACCCTGCGGGGCTGGTTGTGGAAAAGTGCTTTCAGCAGATTCTGATTATTGGGAATCAGGAAGTAATTTGCTTTCTACAGCAAGAATTGACCAGACATTTGATGCTACAAATTACACAGTTGTATCTATAGAGTTTGATCAGGACTTCAATGATTTTGGCGGCCCGGATGAAGGTTATGTTGAAGTTAGCACAGATGGTGGATCAACCTGGACAATTATATGGTCTCAAATAGGAGCTGATTTAAGAAATACTCACGAAGTAGTAGATATTAGTTCCGTTGCCGCTGGTAATACATTCCAGGTTCAATTCAGATCAGTACAACCTTTCTGGGATTGGTGGTGGACTGTAGATAATGTAGCAATTTACAATGCTGGGTTTATTCCTGTTGAGTTAACATCTTTTACAACTTCTGTCATTGGCGGAAAAGTTAACCTGAACTGGCAGACGGCAACTGAAACCAATAACTATGGTTTTGAAGTTGAAAGAAAAACTCCAGGACAGGAATTCACAAAAGTTGGATTTGTTGGCGGTTATGGAACAACAACCGAAGTTAAAAACTACAGCTTTGTTGATAATAGTGTAACATCAGGAAGCTATACATACAGATTAAAACAAGTTGATCTTGATGGTACATTTGAGTATTCAAGTGAAGTGGAAGTTGATCTTGCACCGGCTTCCTATTCATTGGCTCAAAATTATCCAAACCCATTCAACCCATCTACAAAAATTGACTTTAGTTTAGCTTCTGATTCTAAAGTTACTTTAAAGATCTTTGATGTATTAGGTCAGGAAGTAATCACTTTAATCAATGGAAATCTAAGTGCTGGTGTACATAGCCAAAACTTTGATGCTTCCTCAATTAATAGTGGTGTTTATTTCTATACAATAGAAGCTGTTGGTGTTGATGGATCAAACTTCTCTTCAACAAAGAAGATGATGCTTACTAAATAATTAAGTGAGACTCACTTCTTAGTGAGATTCACACTTTCTTAGATAAAAGCCCCGACCATGCCGGGGCTTTTTTTATGGACATAACTGCATTGATACTTCATATCATATTTGATAATTTTATATCTCACAATTAAAGAATTAAAATGAAGATAATATTACAAATTGTTATTTTAATTGGATTTGTATTCTATAGCTGTAGTAAAATCTCTGATAAAGAATATATGAAAATGGCTTCTGAAAAAGTTGAAAAGGGAAATATCTCAGAAGCTATTTCTGACTATAATAAACTTTTAGATGAATATCCTGAAAGTGAACTGGCTCCTGAAGCAATAATTAAGCAGGCTACATTATATCATGAAAATAAGGTTAAAAATATATCTCCTAAAGAAGCCTTAAATAAAGCGGCTGATTTATTTATTTCTGTTTCGGAAAAATATCCTCAAAGTGAACAGGGACCTTCATCATTATTTATGGCTGGATTTATTTATGCAAATGAAATACTGGATTATAATAAGGCAAAAGAAGTTTATAATTTATTCTTAAAAAAATATCCTGAGCATGAGCTTGCAGCCTCAGCAAAAGAAGAACTTGAATTTATGGGTCTTACCCCTGACGAAATTCTTAAAAAGAAAATTGCTGTGAAGGAATAAAAATGATTCCGGTTTCTCAGGATTACAGGAGATTTTTAGATCCCTCTATTATTTCTAAACTTAATTCTCTTGAGCTTCGCGCAAGGCTTGTCGTGGAGGGTTTTATGGTCGGTCTTCATAAAAGCCCTTATCACGGATTTAGCGTTGAGTTTACGCAGCATCGTCCATATATGCAAGGAGACGGATTAAGGGATATTGACTGGAAAGTATATGGCAAAACAGAAAAGTTTTTTATTAAGCAATATGAAGAAGAGACAAACTTAAAGAGCTATATACTTCTCGATATCAGTAACTCAATGAACTTTGCTTATGAAAAAAATGTGAAAAAAATTGAATATGCTTCTACACTTGTTGCTGCATTTTCATATCTGATGATCAAGCAGCAGGATGCGGTAGGGCTTGCAGTATATGCTGATAAAATAGTTAAATATTTCCCTCCAAAAATGTCTAAAGCGTACCTGCATGAAATAATAAAAAATCTTTCTGCAATAACACCATCCGAAAAAACCAACACTGCTGAATGCCTGAATTCCATTGCTGAAAAAATTAAAAGAAGGGGTTTGGTTATTATTGTATCAGATTTTTTTGATGATGTTAATGCAATTCTTAAAGCATTAAAACATTTCAGGTATAAGAA
>JAUSIA010000387.1 GCA_030648225.1 Ignavibacteria bacterium
GCTTACACTGCCGGATAGTTTCAGGATGGCTCCCGAAATCTGTCTTTTTGCAAATACCATATTTAGAAATCTCTTTAATGAACCGAATGAATTTTATAATGAAGTTGAATATTCGGAGCTCGTCTGCGCAAGAAATGAAAATGTAAAAGGGAAAATTGAAATTTTAATTGGTGATGAGAATGAAGGCTCACAAAATTCAGAATCCGAACTTGTCGCAAAAAAAATCCTTGAGTTGATTAAAGAAAATAAAGGAATTATTAATTCGAATGACGTTGCCATTCTTGTAAGAAAAAGAAAAAACTTTAATGATCTTGAAAGAGTCTTTTCAAAATATAAAATACCGTTTAGTGTTGTTGGGGGAACAGGTTTCTACCAAAAGCAGAGTGTTTACGATATTTATAACTATTTTAATTTCCTTCTTGATAGAAATAATGATACTGCACTTGTGGGAATTTTAAGATCACCTTTCTTTAATCTTTCAGATGCACAGATTTTTGAGATCTCACGTGAACCCGGAATTAAATACTGGAATAAGTTTCAGAATTATTGTGGAACCCATTCTGATATTTTAAATGTTTTTGAAATCATTAATGAAAATCTTACTCTTGTAAAAAGCTATGAACCTACAATCCTCGTTAGAAAAATTCTGAACGAAACAAATTATTTATCTGTTCTTGCATCGAAGCTAAATGGTATACAGGAATTAGCAAATCTTGAAAAGCTGATTAAACTTACTACATCATTTAATCAGCAGTCTTTCCGGACTGTTTACGATTATCTGAATTTTCTTAAAGAATCTATTGAAAGAACAGAAGATGAATCTCAAGCTTCTGTTGCAGAAGAATCAAACCTGTCTGCCGGGCAGGGTTCTGTAAAAATAATGACTCTTCACCAGGCAAAAGGTTTGGAGTTTAAAGTTGTATTTCTTTACAAGTGCGATGAAACCGCACAGATGAGTTCTGTAACTTCTAAGAAAATAACTGCTGCAAAAAAAATAGGACTTCTTACAAAAGTACCTGTTAATGAAAATTATTTTTCCGAGTATGAAACAGCACCTGTTGTAAATATTTTTAACCACATTGCTAAAAAGAAAGATCTTGCCGAAATAAAAAGATTGTTTTATGTAGGTATAACAAGAGCAATGGATTATCTATTCATCTCCGCTTCATATAAAAACGATTATAACTATAGTGAAGCTTCATTTATGGGAATGCTTTCTGAAAGTCTCGGACTAAATTTTGATTCTGAAGAATATAAAATTTCATCCGGATTAAAATTTCTTAAAAAGAAAAATAATGAATATGTAACCGAAGAAGGAACTCTTACTTTCTCAATTCCAATCATAAAAGAAGTTGAAGATTTTGGAGAAGCTGGAGATTTAAGCGAGTCAATACTTTTGCCTGAAAATCTCAACCTTGATAAAATAAATGACCTGCCTGAAGGAGAAATAATTTCTGCAACAAAGCTTTCAATCTTTTATCAGTGCTCATTAAAATACCAGCTTACTTATGAATATGGTTTTACAAAGCTTATGGAGCAGTTTAAGGATTGGAGAAATAAGCTAAAATCTCAAAAGCATGAGTTCAATCCATTTGAAGAAAATGTTGTTAAAGATGATGAGGAGAAGTCATTCCATAACTTTGGAGATATTAAAGGAAGAATAATTCATAAAATTTTGCAGAGAGAAATTGAAAAATCTGATTTAAGAAAAATTACATTTGAACTGGTTAAAGAAGAGATGCAGATTTTTAATGAGAAAGATTATGAGGACTTTGCTGATGATATAGTATCTGATCTTACAAAATATTATGAATCGCATACTTATTCTGAAATAGCCAAATTAAATAATTACAGCAGCGAGCTTGAAGTTTATTCTAGAGAAGAGAATTATTTTCTCTTTGGAATTATTGATCGAATTACTTTCGAAAGAAAAAAAGCAGTAATAATTGATTTCAAAACTGATGACATTGAAAAAAGTGAAATTCAGAAAAGATTCGAATCCTATTTAACTCAATTAAAATTTTATTCCTATATTGTGAGCCGTTTATACAAACATATTGAGGAATTTGAGCTAAGGATTATTTTTATAAAATATCCGGATGAAAAAGTAAGCTTGCAAATCAAAAGAACTGAAACGGTAGAAATAAAAAATTCAGTTAAGAAAATGGTTCTTGAAACAAGAATGGGAACATATAAAAAAAATCTCGCTCACTGCCCCAAATGTATTTTTTCTATTAATCATAATCATTGTATAGTTAATTAAGAAATTCAGGATTTTATTTTCATGCAAAAAATGGTTACACAAATAAGAGATTTGCAGCATATTGAAAAAGAGCTACATACTAATCCGGCTGGTGTACTTGCATTAAATCTTAAAGATGAAGAGATAATTCAGATAGCAACAACTTTTCTTTACCAGGATAAAAATGTTTATTTCTTCCTTGATAACAATGATGAACTATATGAAAATCTGAAATTTGAAACCAATGTTAAATTTATAATTGTAAAAAATGAAAAGATAAAAAAGAATTCTATAATGGATTTTACCCCCGTATATAATATTCTTTCAATATCTGTTGCAGGTCATATAAAAAAAGTTGATGATAATAAGCTGCTCACTTCAGTCAGGAAAAATTATCTGAAAAAATACTCTTCGAAAAGCGACGAAAAGGAGAGATCGCCTAAGCTAAACCGTGTTGTTTTTATTGATACAGAAGAAATAGGGGCATTTGAAGAAATGGGAGGATAAAAGATAGAAGTTCAAGTTCAAGAGCAAGTTCAAG
>JAUSIA010000094.1 GCA_030648225.1 Ignavibacteria bacterium
CGGAACAACAGTTAATTTGCATTTAACTCCCCCTCTTAACATTCCTTCTTTATTAATTAACTGTGCAAGCTCTCCGCAGGTTAGTCCATACACATAAGGAATTTTGAACATGCTGACAAATGTAAAATGACCTTCTTCAACAAGCCCACCTTCAACCCTGTTCCCGCCAAGAGGGTTTGGTCTATCCAGCACAACAACCTCAATATTATTTTCGGAAGCAGCTTCCATTATCAATCCCATTGTACTTATATAAGTATAAGACCTGCAGCCAATATCTTGTATATCATAAACAAGCAGATCAATATCCTTCAGCATACTCGAATCAGGTTTGTGAGTTTTACCGTATAAAGAATAAAAAGGAAGCTTTGTGTATTCATCAATATAGAAATCAACATAATCACCGGCAGCGTAATTTCCTCTTACACCATGCTCCGGACCAAAAAGTGCAACAAGATTTACATCAGGCGCTTCAAATAAAATATCAACTGTTGATTTTAATTTGCTGTCAACCCCCGTTGGATTTGTCACAAGCCCGACTCTTTTTCCTTTAAGTATATTAAAGTTTCTATCTTTTAAAACTTCAATACCGGTTTTAACTAAAGGACCGGTTTTTAATATTTCATCATAATTTATTTGCAGACCGGCAAGTTTCTGAGCAACAAGTTTTTGAATTGTATTATCTCTTATGAACTTATAAAAATCTTCACCCGGACATAAAGTTGAAGCGTAATCTTTATGTCCTTTAATTTCATCTAAAGGTACATCAAATTTTTTTACAAGGAAGCTTGTTAATTCTACAACAGCTTTTAATTGTTCCTTGCTTAACTTCTGAACTTCATAATTCCCCATTACACAAATTAAAGCGTGTCCGCTAACATCATAATCTGTATTTGTATCTCCGGGATAATTAATTGGTCGTGCTTCATAAATATTTCCTTTCAAATCAATCATAAAATGATAAGGAATATCCATCCATCCCTTTTCAGTTCTGCTCCACGATTGTAAATTTCTCAGGTAATCAACAGGGTCTTTATCTTCAGGAAAGAATTCTCCACCATGATGAAGAGTAATTTTGCTAACCTGGTGTTGAGCTAAAGGTTTTTCTCCAGGCTGCCATCCCCATTCATTTCTTGTAATGATATTTAAATCAGGCGGGTAATCTAAAGCAGAGGTTTTTGTTTCCTCAATGCTTGCAGAGCAGCCGTAAATTAAAAGTAAAGTAAAGAAGAAAAGGTTTAGTGTAGTTTTCAATTTAGTACCCTCAGATAAATTTGAGTTAGGTCTTTTTTACCGGTTCAGAGCTCCCCTTATAATTTTAAATCAACCTTGGTGTGTATTGTGTATCGATCTTATCTCCATCCTTTAAACCAACACAGGATTTATGTGTAGCATTCCGCTCATCGGATGAATCAAAAGTAGCACCATCGGCTAAATAAATTACTGTCATCCCTTCACGCATTTCATCGGAGACGTTTTGCCCGGCACCATGAAATGTTAAACCGGAATGAAATGTTGCATCTCCTGCATTAATCGGTGTGAAAGTTTTTTCAATTCCTTTTACAACCTCTGGCTGATGAGGGTTTTTGAATATATCTACATATTCTTTATTCCCAAGTTTATGAGAACCTGGATAGAAATACAGGCAGCCTTTTTCTTTAGGAACATCATTTAATGCGAGCCACATTGTTATAGTAAATCCTCCTTCGTTTATTGGCCAGTAGCTTATATCCTGGTGAGCATCGGTCACTCTTCCATGAGGCTCTTTAAACAAAGCCTGGTCATGCCATAAGCGTGCACCGGACGCTTGCATAAGGTCTCTTGCTATTCCGGCAAAACGTTTTCCAAAAACAAAGTCTTTAACAGCAAGAAAATCCCAACAGAGATAACCGCACTGAAGAAATGATTGTTCATATTGTGATTTCTCAGAAAGCGTCCTCTTATCCTTTTCTTTTCTTATTAAAACTGCAGCTTCAATAACTCTTTGCGCATGGGTTAAAGCTTCTCCGGTTAATACATTCTTCAGAGATATAAATCCATTTTCTTTGTAGGAATTTATTTGCTCTTTGCTAAGTTGATAAGGTGAGTTATAGTTTTCCAACACCTTTTCAGGAGTCGGAGCATTTAAGATTTTTAATGCGGTGTCGTTTGTTATTCCATCAAAAGCTATCATTTCACTCTGCTTTCATAAATGATTTTATAAATACTTCATTCAAAAACTTATTAAAATTTAAATGACAATCAAATAGTTTCTAATACAATATATTTTTTATAAGTTTGAAACACATGAAATCTACAGAAGATATATCCTGTCTGCTTCGGAAATATTTTAATGGCAAAATCTAAACCAACCTCAAGAAATCCCTGGTTATGGGTTCCTTCACTTTATTACGCTGAAGGTATTCCTTATGTAGTTGTTAGTTTTGTATCAGTTATTATGTATAAGAATTTGGGAATTTCGAACACTGATATTGCACTTTATACAAGCTGGCTTTATCTGCCCTGGGTTATAAAACCTCTCTGGTCTCCTGTTGTTGA
>JAUSIA010000402.1 GCA_030648225.1 Ignavibacteria bacterium
TCCTGCAGGTGTTGGTGCTGCAATTGCATTATCCAAACGCGGAATAAAATCAATAGCTATTATAGAACGCAGTGATAAAATTGGTGGAATACCTTCCTTTTACAAAAAGAAAAAAGGCGGAGTACGAACATTTGTTAGGTGGTCGCGAGGCGGCATTCCGGTTTTCGGTGAAGACTATGCAAAATGGCTTGAAAAGCAATTAATAAAATCAAAAGTACAAATTGAGTTACAAAGCCAGGTCATCAACATAGATGCGAAAAAAAAGATATTGACTTTAGTAAGTCCCGAAGAAGGCGAGATAAACTATTCTGCGGATGCAATGGTAATGGCTTGCGGTTCAAGAGAAGAAACACCCGCTGAGCGGGGCTGGCTGGCTGGTTCCAGACCTGTAAAAGTATTTTTTACTAAACAATTGCTTCGCCTGTTAGATGGTGACCATTTATTGCCGATGAATAATCCTCTTATCATTGGTTCCGATGTAATAGGCTATGCGGTAGCGGCAAAGTTAAAAGCAGCGGGTGCATCGGATGCAGTTATAGTTGATAATCGCAGTAGACCAAAATGTGGATTCTTCGAACGCCTTTATTTCCGAATGTGGAGCAATCCGAATTATCAGGGATTAAGTGTAAAATCAATTGAAGTAACAGGAAACAAAACTGCTTCGGGAGTGAGGCTTAACGGCAAAAATATTCCGTGCGATGGCATTGTTATTTGTGGGGAACTTATTCCCAATAGCGAACTTGCACTAAATGGTGATATAAAGGTAGAACTTCCTTCAAGGAAACCTGTTGTTGCAGAAGATTATCAATTGTCTGAGTCAGGTTGGTTTGCCGCTGGAAATATGCTTGGCGGGTTTCATGGTGCTGAGTGGTGTTACTTCAATGGTCGGCGTGTTGCCAGTACGGTGATAAATTATCTTTCACAGTCCTAGTAATCTTGTGGGTCTGTTTTCGTTGCTAAATAATTACCTGGAACGGCAAAAATTCTTATGGTACACCAATGCCAGGTGGAATATACTTTTATATAATAACTGCTTATCCGGTTGAGCATAACAGCAAATTATGGAAGGATGCTAAAGGAATGGTTTATCTTAAATAGTAATTGAAAAAAAATACAAAACAATTTTTTAATGGAGAAGTAAAATGATCAGGAAAAATTTAATAATATTATTTTTAATTCTTGTCCTATTTGCTTGCAGCAGAAAAGAGCCTAATGATTTATTACGCCAGCCCGTTGTAGGTATCATTCAGAAAAACCAGGTTCCTATACTTATAAAAACAATAGCCGAAGGCGAAGTTCGTATTGAATACAAAAGAACTGATGAATCATCCAGCAGTTTTACTGAATGGGCAAAACTTTCAGATAATTATGGGTATAACACAAACTTAATATTAACGGATCTCAATTCTAATACTGAGTATAATTATCGTGTTGAATTTGAGGATGGCTATTATTCTAAGTGGTTCAAGTTTAAAACCTTTCCGGCACAAGGGGTGGCGGGAAAATTTAAGTTCATTTTTTCAGCCTGTTTAAGAGAAAAGTACATGGGCTATAATATATTTGAACAAATTGAGCAATCTTCTCCCTCGTTTGTGGCGCTGCTTGGTGATCAAATGTATGCCGATTACGATGGTAATTTAAATGAGCTTGAACTATATCTTAATAATGATAGCATTCGGCAGGCAATGGTTGAGGAAGGTGAGATTATTCTCAATGATAAAACAGTACTGCAGGCTTTCAGAAATAAATATAATCGTGTGTTTGATATAACCTTTCAAAATATGGCAAGCAGTATTCCGATGATGGCTATATGGGACGATCATGATTATGGCATGGATAATTCTGATGGAACATATCCATATAAAAAAGAAGCAAGAAAAGTTTTTAAGGAGAATTTTCCTGATTATTCGTTTGTAGAAGAAGATGGCGGGATCTATTATAAATTTTCTATTGCAGATGTAGATATTTTTGTACTTGATACACGTTGGTACCGTTCTCCTATGCAAAATGAGGATGGAGAAGTGAAAACTATGCTGGGCAGTGAACAATTGGAATGGTTATTAAATGAATTAAAAAACTCGGATGCTAAATTCAAAATTGTATTTTCAAGTGTTTCTTTAAACGATTATGGTGGCGATCCTTCATCAGGCAGGAATGGATTTGATAATTGGATGAGCTATACTTACGAGAGGAGTAAGATATTTACGTTTATTAATAATAATGATATAAAGGGTGTACTTGTATTCTCCGGCGACCAGCATTACCCGAGTGCGCATATTCTTAACTGGAATAGTCCGCTAAACTATGTTTCCAGAACTGATAGTTCCATCGAATATTCATTTGAAAATATGGGCACTGCTGTTTTTGATTTTTCGGCTTCACCCCTTAATTATAAAATTGGAACCGGACATCCTTTAATACCGGCAAATCAGGAAAACCCAAGCTTTTCGTATGAAATATTCAGACCTGAATGGGCGATGCCCGAAAAAGCGGAACAGAATGATGATATTGTAATAACATCTGTGTTTGGTGTTGCTGAAATAGATACCAAGAGTTCACCGGCAAATGTATTAGTAAAGTTTTATGAATTAAATTCTGAGACTTCTAAAATGGTCGAGATTTATCATATAAAAGTTACTTATTAAAAAAAGAAGTGATTAGTTAAAATTCATTTGATGTTATTATTTGAACATTTTCAAAAGAATTTTAGTCAAGAAGAGTTTAATTTTTTCCAATATGGCTGATTGTATGAACAGTGATTTTAATATCTATAAAGAACGGGAACGAGCTAAATGAAACTAACTGTTAAACCCAAAAGATAATAATCCTTAAAGGAAAGAAAATAAAATTGACTGATATGTCAAGAGATTAAAGATTTTTTCATCAATAAATTCTGGTAGTTAAAAAGTAGTTAACACTTCTAAAAAATGTTATATTTTAATTCAAATTAAAAGGAATTTCTAATCTCCAATTAATCCCTGACTCTCCGCTCCTATTTGAAATTAATCAAGTTTTGCTTGGTGCGAGATCCTTCAGCCAAAGATCAACTGATGCCTTGCTTTTCTTCAGACCACGCGGCCAAAGACGATCCACAAGCACCCTCTATCCTCCCGCCGGTTTGCAGGTTCATAAACCCGTTTGCAGTTAAAAGGCATCACGAAGTAATTTTTGTAACGGCTCTGCTTGGTTTTATTACGGCATTTTATGAGGAGAAATCTTTTAACGATAATACTCAAAGATTTCTCAGTCGAGGACTCCTTCGAAATGACAAATTGGGAGTTGTGCAACAGCCTCCTTTAGGGATGACATAAAAAATGATTATTTGGGTTCTATCATTAAAACAATTGTTCTAATTTCTCTTGAAGATCTTAGAATGATAAATGATGGGAACTAATATAGGATTTCTATCTTCTGTTTGTTATATACTGCTCAAGCTGATCTATCATAAATTCCTTGTCATCAAGTACAGCTTTTACAACATCGCCGATTGATATAAGCCCCTGTAGTTCTTCATTTTCATAAACAGGCAAGTGTCTTATTCTTTTTTTAATCATCAGAGCCATGCACTCCTCTGCACTTCTTCTTGGGTTAACAAATAAAACTCTTGATGACATTATATCTTTTACGGGAAGCTGGCGTGAAGACTTTCCTTCCAATGCAACTTTTCTTGCATAATCTCTTTCAGAAAAAATTCCTTCAAGTCTGCCATTTTCAATTACAAGGACTGCTCCAACATTCTTTTCTGCCATTAACTGAAGTACATCATAAACTTTTGTATCGGGAGTAACAGACCAGACCTGCTTTCCTTTCCCCTGCAAAATATGTTTTACAGTTACCATGGGATTTACCTTTTAAATTTTTAATTCCTAATCTAACATTAATGTTTTGCAGATTGATTAAAATTCTCATTTGTAATTGCCACGAGCTTTAGCTCGTGGGAGAATTTTTTTAAAAAAAAATAATATTGGCTTTAGCCACAATTTATATATAGAATTTTGGGCTAAAGCCCGTTTACTTTTGGGTTGATATTTATCCACGACTTAAAAGTCGTGGCATTTTTTTATGCATCGAGAGATATTTTTTCAAAACCTGAATACTGCAAATGCAGATTTTCTAACTGGCATTTCATCTCTCTTTAAAGCAAAAACAGTTCCATTATTTAAGATAGTCTGTGTTGCAGCAAAATCCAAGAGGTCTTTATTTTCAGGGGTTAATCTATCTTCGTACTCGACCTCCTGCTCTGCTTCATTAAAATTACCCCATATATGTTCATTAAGATCAACCCACAAATATTCTATACGGTTACCTAAAGATGCTCTGATTATCTCTCCAAGGTTGCTTGATGCTTTGCCATTTCCTGAAAACTGCTCA
>JAUSIA010000415.1 GCA_030648225.1 Ignavibacteria bacterium
TTAACTATAACTTCATTATCACTGGAAGATAATTATCTTTATTTTTGTTATCAGAAAACAAAACGGATTTATAATGATTAAATATTTGCCCATAATATTTTTCTTTTTCAGTATTAATGCTAACGCCCAAAATTATCCGGACAGCAATTCTGTAAAAGAGGATTCTTTGAAAACAGAAAATATAAAGGATACGATAAATGCTGATATACCGGAAGGATTGACGGCAAAAGACATAATAAATAATTATATCTCAGCAATCGGTGGAGCGGATAAAATTTACAACATCGTTGACCGCACAACAATCATGAGAGGTTCTGTACAAGGAATAAATATCACTATAGTTTCTTACCAGAAAGCTCCAAACAAAATTAAGCAGCAAATAAAAGCAGGAAGCAATGAGCAGATGATTATTTTTGATGGCGAAAAGGGAATTATGAAGATGGCTGGTGAGAAACAGGAAATAACAGGTGCTGAACTGGAAAAACTGAAGTATGAAGCTACTCTTACATTATTGACCGATCCTGAACTTTACGGAATTCAATTAAGCTTAGAAGGAACTGAAAAGGTTGAAGGTAAAGATATATATAAAATTATAATGACACTTCCTTCCGGAATAAAATGGACACAGTTTTATGACGTTGAATCCGGTTTGAAAGTAAAGGAACAAAAGTACATTAATTCTCCTATGGGTTTATTCCAGCAGGAAATTATTTATGAAGATTACAAAGAAGTTGAAGGAATTTTATATCCTTTTAAGATAAAGCAGTCAATCGGCGCACAAAATATGGAATTTACGGTAAGCTCTATTAAGATTAACACAGGTTTATCTGATAGGGAGTTTGAGATAGAAGATTGAAAAATTAAAAGATTAAAAAAAATCAAGATAAATCTTTCTAAATCTTTTAATCTTTCAATTCAGTGATCATTTCGCATCCAACCTATAAGATGCAACCACTTCTTCCTTTTCATTAATTATTTCTAAAAGAGCATAATCTTCATCACCAAAGAAAAATCTCACTCTCCCATAAGTATGCCCTTCTTCTTCATAACATCCTTTATTCCAAATACTGATACCAAGACTTTTTAATTTCTTATTGAGCATAGAATTATTAACATCCAGGTTTGAAGCACCAATTTCGGGGATAAGAGAATTTTTCCCATCATCAATGAATGATGAATGAGTATCTCCGCTTATTACAAAAACATTTTTTATGTTATTTGCTATTATTGTATTCAATACAGCACTAACATCTTCAGGATAACCTGCCCATTTATCTGCTGCATCAGAAGGGACCCACCATAAATCGTCAGGCAGAGAATCTAATTCTGTGGTTTTTATATAAGCAGGATTGAACAGAACTGAACTTACAATCACTTTCCACTTTGCTGTTGAATTCTTCAAAGCATTTAAAAACCATCCTTTCTGATTTATTCCACTAATATCATATCCTGCGAGGATTGAATGACCTTTGGGAGGGCTGAATTTGCCATTCTTATCAAAAGCGTCGTTTCCCGGATTTCTCTGTGCTCTCATATCAAGCACAAAAAATTCAACATCTCCAAAGGTAAAACTCTGCCATATTCCGTTATCCGGATTTTTAAGTTCATAATGAGGAAAGAAAGTTTTATACGCCCAGATTGAATTCTTTTTTGCAGGATCACTTCCATCAGAATTGTTACCTGCAAAATCATGATCATCATACACATAAACTACAGGCATTTGAGAGAGAACCTCTGACACAAAAGGATAATTGTTGTTGTATTTCGACTTGTAACTTTTTTCGAGCAAATCTTTCTTCTCATTAAAAAGATACCCATATTTTTTTTCTGTTGTATCAGGATAAGTCCAGTCCCCAAGCTGGATAAAAAACCTCAATGTATCATTAGCAATTAAAGGAAAGATTTCAGGTTCAGGAATTCCCCAGCTTGACTGCTGACATGAACCAAATCCAAATGAAAAGCTGTATTCTTTTTCAGCAGGAAATGTCTGGAATGAATTCCATCTTCTTGAAGGATACCCATTAACAATTGCACGGTAATAATAAGTTGTATTTGGCTTAAGGTTATTAATGGAAATTTTAACATAATTATAATTCTCAGCAAGTGATTTTGTACTATCACTATAAATAGAATTCTCTACGGCATCCTGGGTAAAGAGTTCTACAGTAACTTCCTGGTCAGGAGAATAAGTTTTTACAAGCACTACTGCCGAAGTTTCTGTAACTGCCCCAACAATTGGTCCCACCTGAACCTGGCAGTAATTAGAAATACTCAGAACTAAAAGAAGAAATAAAAATTTGATTTTCATCAATATTCCTTATAATCCTTAGACATTGTTAAAATAATCTTCATTTAGGTTAAATATTAAATGCTGATAATCAAATTATTATTAAATTTTCCTCATTCAAAAAATATTTTATGGAAAAGAGAAAATATTCTGTTATAGTATTTGATCTGGGAAATGTACTCATTCCTTTCGATTACATGATTGCTTTTAATAAGCTTGAGAAAATTGAAATGGGTTTGGGACAAAGATTCTTAGATCAGTATAAAGAGAATTATGATTTTCACAGAAAATTTGAATCCGGGTTAGTTCCTGAAGAAAAATTCCTGACAACACTTTCAGGATTTATAAATAATAAAGTAGATAGAGAAATTTTAATTGATGCATATTCAAAAATATTTAAAGTAAATGAAGAGGTTGCTGCTCTTCTTCCAGAATTAAAAAAGAAGTATAAGCTTGTTCTCCTTTCCAATACAAATATTGTTCATCAGGAATATGGATGGAATGAGTATGATTTTCTTAAACATTTTGATAAGCTCATTCTGTCGCACGAAGTCGGTGCAGTTAAACCTGAAGAAGAAATTTACAAAGCAGTTGAAGATTATACAAAGCTCCCTCCCGAAGAACATATTTTTATAGATGATATTTTTGAATATGCTGAAGCTGCAAAAAATCTTGGCTGGGACGCAATACAGTTTAAAAACTATAATCAGCTTTATAATGAATTAAAAATCAGGGGGATTGTTTGATAAAATGTTTTTTTAAGCTCATCATATTATTTCTTTCATTTATAATTGTTAATGGTTGCGAAGAAGAAAAGAAAGAACCAAAGCAGCTTTACTCCCTTGATACGATTGTAGTAAAACCAAAAGAGATAAAATACTATCTCTATCCCGTGGAAGGTTTGATCACCTTACAGAATCTGAATGAAGAATTCGGATCTGAAAGAAAAAAAATTATTCTTGCATTAAACAGACTCGACTCAAAAAATATAAAAAGAGGCGATAGCCTGGTTGTTCCTGATACTGTTTATAATGATATAATGCCTTATTCGCCTTTCCCGAAACATGTTTCAATACTTGATCCGGTAAAAAAGTTTATGATTTTTTCTTATCCTATCCAGGCTTTTGCTGCTTATGAATATGGAAAACTTGTTCGGTGGGGTCCGACAAGTCTTGGCAAAAAATCAACTCCTACCCCAACAGGACTTTTCCACACAAACTGGAAATCAAAAAAAACTATCAGCACAGTAGATTCCACATGGATTCTGCCATGGGCATTTAACCTTGATAACTTTGAAGGAGTATCAATTCATCAATTTGATTTGCCGGGATACCCTGCAAGTCATACCTGCTGCCGGCTTTTGGATACTGATGCGAAATGGATTTTTTATTGGGCAGAGCAGTGGATATTAACTAAAAACCAATCTAAAATAATTGCTTACGGAACTCCGGTTATTATTTATGGGAAATACGATTATAAAAATCCACGCCCCTGGAAAAACCTGGTTAATAACCCAAAAGAAATTTTTATTAAGCAGGAAGAAATGGAAGAAATTATTAAACCTTTCATTAAAACAATTATTGAGAGGGGTGAAATAAGAGATTCTGTCCTGGCAGCAAGGGAATTAAATAAATCAAATTAAAGAGGATTTTTTTTACACCCTTAAAGCTTTAATGAATTTATTGAAATAACTAAATTGGAAACCTGATTATTCAAAAACTTTATTAATGATTTATGAAAACCTTAAAATATTTTTTCGCAGCCCTCATCATCTTTACAACATTTAGCTGTAAAAAGGAAGAAGAGGAAAAACAGGACGATTTCAAATATCAAACCGAACAATTTGCAGATCTTGCAATACTTCGTTTCAAAGTAAACGGGTTTGAAGATTTATCTCTTAAACAAAAGGAGATGCTTTATTATTTATATGAAGCCGCACTTGCAGGA
>JAUSIA010000419.1 GCA_030648225.1 Ignavibacteria bacterium
CTTTCTGCTCCTTCAATTACTGCTTTGGCCATTCTGTCCTTCATGCTTCCTGTTGGATTGGCACTTTCCAATTTTGCCATAATCCGCGAACTATTAGCGGGCACTATTTTTTTCAATTCTATCATCGGGGTATTCCCTATGGCATCTTTAATATTGGTATTTCCTGAAGTCATAATCTTAATTTAAAAATCATTAAAAATCTCCGTCATAGAAAGATGCACGATAAAATAGAACACAACAAAATTCTTTACGCAATATTGTGTATAATCTTCTTTAAATACTATATTTGTTGCGGGGATAACCTCTAAAAAAAAGTTATTGGGCTATAAAAAATGAAAAGATCAGAATTAATTGATAGCTATTAGTTATTACATATAAAGAATTATTCTTCCAGAACCGAAAAATTGTATCTGCATCATTTATCTGATTACTCTTTTAAATAAAAGTTAATTTTTACTAAACTTTCCTGTCATAAATCCAGCTAAAGCTTTCTTTTTCACCTGCAAATGAAAACCTGTTTGCCAGCGCATTATATCTTTCAGATAGTGTGCAGAGATAATCCTGTGCTTTTGCCGCAGCATCCGATAATCCTTTAATTGCAGGGATATTCCATCCTTCCACAAGGTTTTTTATTATACCTGCATAATCTCTGATAGTATAAACTTCCATTCTCTGTGCAACATTAGAAAATTTTGTAAATAAATTTCTATCCTTACCGTCTGACATCATGTTTGCAGGCATAGTAACTTTCAGTCTCATCATTTTTGCAAATGAGAGAATAGCATGGACAGGATCAGTTTCAAAAATCTTTGTCATGAATAATTTGTAAGCTCTCTCATGTCTTGCTTCATCACCGGCAATTATTCCACATATTTTATGAAGCAAAGTTTCACCGGATTTTTTTGCAAGCCTTCCAACGTTTGAATGAGAAATTTTTGTTGCTCTCTCCTGGAAAGATGTATAGATCAAACCCAAATAGGGGTCGTTTCCTGTTTTGGGATCAAAACCATTATTAATTAAATGATGAACTGTAACTTCCACAGCACGCATATCTACTCTTCCGGTTAAATAAAGATATTTATTTAAGAGATCGCCATGCCTGTTTTCTTCAGCAGTCCAGCCTCTGCTCCATTTAGCCCATGCAGAATCACTGACTCCGGTAGTATCAGTTATGCCTTCAAGCTTATTTAACCAGGTTTGGTATGATGGCAAGGCTTCTTCAGTAACCATATCTCCTACAAGCACAACAAGAAGTTCATCGGGTAATTCTTTGGCTCTTTCATGGATCTCTTCAAGTTCATCCTTCCATCTTTCTTTTGTCATATCTGGTAAAAAATCACTTGGCTGCCAGCTTTCATTCACAGGCTTTAATAGTGATGATAAATTTTCTTCAACAAATCCTTCAATAGATTTAATTACCTCAAACCTTGAAATGTTATTTTTCTCAACTGTCATTTTTTTCCTTAGCCTAAGATGGAATTATTAATTTATTTTAATATAATAAATAATATTTTGTATCCCTATTTTTATTATCATAATATGGGGATAAAATTAAGAACCACTAGCTCCCCGGCAATATTTTGATAAACTTCTCCAATTATTTATTTTAACCCACCGTTTATCATCTTTAAAAATATTCTGAGAACTATGCGATTCAGTAAATCTTTATTCCTACACTTAAAGAAACACCGAGTGATGTCCCGCCAAAGGCGGGATAACAAGCCACATTCTAATGGTGCGTGTGGGAATGGTTAAAATAAAAACGATTAAAAGTTCAGAAAGTAAAAATATTTATGCGATTTAGTAAATCATTTATCCCAACTCTTAAAGAAACTCCTAGTGAAGCAGTAGTTAAAAGCCATATCCTATTGCTACGGGCAGGTATGATTCGTATGCTTTCTGCAGGAATTTATTCTTTCCTCCCAACCGGTTATCGTGTAATAAGAAAAATAAGCGAAATAATTAGAGAAGAGATGGATGCAATAGGGGGACAGGAGTTTCATCTGCCTGCTCTTAATCCAAAAGAAATCTGGGAAGAGACAGGAAGAGTTGAAGCATTCGGTGATATTCTTTTTCATATAAAGAACAGGGAATATGTTCTCGCACCAACTCACGAAGAGATAATGACTTTTCATGCAAGAAATGTTTTAAAGTCTTATAAAGATTTTCCGCAGATATGGTATCAGATTCAAACCAAATTCAGGAATGAACCGAGACCAAGAAGCGGAGTGATCAGAGGAAGACAATTTCTTATGAAAGATGCTTACTCATTTGATATTTCCTGGGAAGGACTTGATAAATCTTATGAGCTTCACGATCAGGCATACAGAAAAATTTTTGACAGGTGCGGGTTGAAATATTTTGTCGTTGGTGCTTCAAGCGGTGCAATGGGCGGAACAGGATCAGAAGAGTTTATGGTTAAATCCGATGCAGGTGAAGATACAGTTGCTTACTGCGAAAATTGCGGATACGCAGCAAATGTTGAAGTTGCAGAATCAAAAACTCATCCAAGAGGAAGAGAAGATAAAAATGAAGAGTTAAGAGAAATTCATACACCCAACATAAGATCTATTGATGAGCTTTGTGATTTTCTGAATATAAAAGAATCACAATGTGCGAAGTCAAGAATTTATGTTCATCTCGGTAAGCCTGTTCTTATTTTAATGCTTGGTAATGAAGAAGTAAATGAATCGAAGCTTGAGAAATATCTGGGAGGTAATGTAAGACCAGCACATCCGGAAGAACTTGTTGAGTTCACAGGTGCTGAAGCAGGGTCAATTGGTCCGGTTGGTTTTTCGGAACGATCCAGCCTTAAGGCGGGGAAAGGAAGAATAATTGCTGATTTAAAATTGAAAGATGCAAACAATCTTTACAGCGGCGCAAATAAAACAGATTATCATTTCGGTGGTATTGATTTAACAAGAGATGCAAAGAACATTGAATATACTGATCTAAGAATTGTTGAGTCAGGAGAGGAATGTTCTAAGTGCGATTCAAAACTACAAGTCTTTAATGCAATAGAGCTTGGTCATATCTTCAAGCTCGGCACTAAATATTCAGAATCAATGGGCGCAACGTTCCTTGATGAAAAAGGGGAAGAGCATCCTATAATTATGGGAAGTTACGGCATTGGAGTTGAAAGAATTATGGCTTGCTTTATTGAGCAGCATAATGATGAAAACGGAATTGTCTGGGATGCAGCTTTGGCTCCTTTTCATGTTCATCTTATGGGACTGAATCTGAAAAAAGAAGAAGTTGCAAAAGCCTGTGAAGAAATTTATAAAAATTTAACGGATAAGAACTACGAAGTTTTATATGATGACAGGATAGATGCACAAGCGGGAGTGAAGTTCAATGATGCTGACCTTCTCGGAATGCCTTTACAAATTATTGTTGGTGATAAAAAACTTAAATCAAACCAGGTTGAAGTTAAGATCAGAAAAACAGGTGAACGGTTTGATGTTTCTCTGGAGGATCTTTCTAAAAAATTAAAGGACCTCTTTATTGATCATTTGATAACCCCACAAAATTAATGAAAGGTGTGCTATATCTTGTTTCCACTCCAATTGGTAATTATGAAGATATAACTCTCCGCGCTTTAAGAATACTTAAAGAAGTTGATTTTATAATCTGCGAAGAGTTTAAAGAAGCGCGCAGATTACTTTCACACTACCAGATTGAAAAGGAACTCTTTACACTTAACGAACATAATGAGAGTGAAGCAGCAAATGGAATCCTCCTGAAAATATTAGATGGGAAGTCTGCGGCTTTAATTTCTGATGCAGGGACACCTCTTTTTTCAGATCCGGGGCATTTATTGGTTCAGCTTTGCATTTCCCAAAATATTAATATTGTTCCAGTGCCCGGAGCCAATTCATTGCTACCCGCTTTAATCTGTTCAGGATTTGATTTTGAAAAATTCTACTATTATGGATGGCTTTCTCCCAAAAAAGAGATAAGAAGAAAAGAACTTTTAAGATTAAAAGGAATAAAAGAAGTTATTGTTTTGCTTGATACGCCGTACAGGTTAAAAAGTCTTTTAGCAGATGTTGTAAAAATTTTAGGAAAAAATATTAAAACAGTTTTAGCTTT
>JAUSIA010000423.1 GCA_030648225.1 Ignavibacteria bacterium
ATTTCTGCCAAAAATTCATCAGAAAGAATTGAAATATCCGGGCTTGATACAAGAACTATTGAACAGGCAATACTTAAAGATTTACCAGGAATGACCTACGATGTAAGTAATGTAACTGTTAATCTTGATGTTCAGAAAATAGTGGATAAAAATTTTGATAATCTTCCTGTTTCTGTTCTTGATATTCCAAGTGATCGGGAAGTTGTCCTTCTTCCTAACAGAATAAGTATTGGGGTGCGGGGAGGAATAAATATTTTGGGAAAATTAAATGAAGATCAGTTAAAAGCTTTTGTTTATTACAGAGATGTTGTTTTGGATACCTTGGGTAATGTTGCACCGTATGTCAAGAGTCCCCAGAATACATCTTTAATTTATACCAGACCGGAAAGACTTAGGTACATAATTAAAAAGTATAATTAAGAATTAACCCGCATGTTCATCACCTTTGAAGGAATAGATTTCTGTGGCAAATCCACACAAGTGGAACTCTTAAAAAATTATCTTGTTAAAAAGAATAAAAAAGTTGAAATAATCAGGGAGCCAGGAGGAACTGAAATCTCAGAAAAAATCAGGGAAGCCCTGTTAGACAAAAAACATTATCACATGTTTATAGAAACTGAGATATTTCTCTTCTCTGCAAGCAGGGCACAATTGGTCAGGGAAAAAATTAGACCTTATTTAGAAAAAGGGGTATATGTTATTTCTGACCGTTTTCATGATTCAACCACTGCGTACCAGGGTTTTGGCAGAGGAATTGATATTAATACGGTAAGACATATAAACTCTCTTGCAATTGGAGAAACAGTACCGGATATAACTTTTATTATTGATATACCGGTAAAAGTTGCGGATGAACGAAAAAAGATTAAAACCAATATGGATCTCGACAGGATCGAAATTTCTGATTCTGTTTTTTATGAAAAAGTAAGAAAAGGATATTTAAAACTTGCAGAAAGCGAAAAAAGATTCAGAGTAATAGATGGAACAGAAAGTATTGAAAATATGCATTATAAAATCGTTAACGAATTAAATATATTAGAAAAAAGGAGTGTCCATGAAGCCAGGTAAGATTTTTGGGTATATAATGTCTTTCGTTGTAATAATTTTGTTTTCCGGATTTTTTGCGGGAAAAGACGATATATACTTTGAAATCTCGAAGAACATAGATCTCTTTGGAACTGTTTATAAAGAGATCTCCCTAAACTATGTTGATGAAATTGATCCTGAAAAATTCATGGAAGCCGGCATCCAGGGAATGCTTAGCTCTCTCGATCCTTATACAATTTTTATCGATGAAAACAAGAAAGATGATATTGATCTTATAACAAATGGTAAGTATGGCGGTGTAGGAATTTCTATTGGTATCAGAGCTGATAAAGTTACAGTCGTTGAAGTGCTTGATGGTTACGCAGCTCAGAAACAGGGGTTAAGGATTGGTGATATCCTGGTTAAAGCAGGTGGAGTTCCAATTAGTCCCGAAAATATTGATGATATCTCAACTTTAGTTAAAGGGGAACCGGGAACTGAAGTTGAGCTTAAAGTTTTAAGAAATGGAGATAAAGATACTCTTACCTTCAATCTTATACGAGAAGAAGTAATAGTAAAAAATCTTACCTACTATGGATTTTATCCTGAGAACAGCAATAACGTTTATTTGAAGTTAACAAACTTTAGCCGCTCAGCAGGTGATGAAGTTAAGCGGGCACTTAAAAAGCTAAAGGAAGAAAAAGAGATAAAATCTGTAATTCTTGATTTAAGAGGAAATCCAGGTGGATTGCTCGATGTAGCAGTTGATATAGTTACTAAATTTATTGATAAAGGTCAGTTAATTGTTTCAACTAAAGGAAGAGGTGAAACTTCTAAGAAAGATTATTTTGCTGTGCAGGAACCAATGGTTGGCAATGCAAAGCTTATCGTATTAATAAATGAAGGTTCTGCTTCTGCATCTGAAATTGTTGCCGGGGCAATACAGGATCACGACAGGGGAGTAATACTTGGAACAAAATCTTTTGGTAAAGGATTGGTACAGACAATAACTCCTCTAAATTTTAATACTTCTATAAAGATAACTACCGCAAGATATTATACCCCAAGCGGAAGGTGTATTCAAAAAATTGATTACTCAAAAGACAATGATATTTTTGTAAATGTTGATTCAGTTATTACAACTCCTTTTTCAACTGACCATAAAAGACTTGTTTATGGAGCCGGAGGAATTGCCCCGGATACAACAGTTGAATACCGGAATGAAGGAGAAATTACTTCCGACCTTCTCGCAAAAGGTTTGATATTTAAATTTGCAGATTATTACTACTATAAAAATCTAACTGAAAATTTCTCATTATTAAAGAACGAAAAGCTTTTTAACGAATTTGAAAATTTCCTTAGTGCAAATAACTATGTTTATACTTCAGAATCTGAAAAGCAGCTCGAATCTCTCATTGCTGATGCTAAAAAGAAAAAGCTGAATGATAATGTTGTAGCTGATCTTGAGAATGTAAAAAATCATTTTGAAGGAAATATCAGCTCAGAACTTAGAATTTTTAAGAATGAAATTCTGAAAGAAATTAAAGCAGAACTTGCTTCAAGATATGTTGGTGTTGAAAGTAAAGTTGAAGAGTTATTAAAATACGATGAGCAATTTCAAGCTGCTTTAAATGTTTTATCAGATGATCAAACATATAACAAATTTCTGAACAACAAGTAAATAAAAATAAATCTTTCCAGGTATAAGGCAGATTATCTTTAAGATTATCTGCCTTTTTTATTTCCCGTCTCTCTCTTTAACTTATCTAATATATTATTCTTAAATTATAATTGAATCTCTTAAGTTGTTATGAATCAAAATATAAAAAACAAGATTAAAGAAATTATTGGAAGTAAAAATTATTTTGATTCCCCCGAAGACAAGCTATGTTATTCTTACGATGCAACACCAATCTTTCAGCATCTTCCCGAAGCAATTATCTTCCCTGAAAATGAAGAGCAAATCTCTCAAATAGTAAAATTAGCTAACCAGGAAAAATTTAATATTGTTCCGAGAGGAGCGGGAACAGGATTAAGTGGCGGAGCTATTCCTGTTGAGAACTCAATTGTTTTAGTAATGACAAAATGGAATAATATTTTAGAAGTTGATACACAGAATCTCACTGCAACTGTTCAGCCCGGAGTAGTAACTGGGGTTCTGCAAAAAGAAGTTGAGAAATATGGATTATTTTATCCTCCTGATCCGGGAAGCTTGAATGTATGCACAATTGGTGGGAATGTTGCCAATAATGCTGGCGGCTTACGCGGATTAAAATATGGTGTTACAAAAAATTATATCCTTGGCACTGAAATGATTCTGCCTGATGGGGAATTACTAAAGACAGGTGGAAAAAATATGAAGGATGTAGCCGGATATAATCTTCGCGATTTTATTGTTGGAAGTGAAGGGACTTTAGGAGTCATTACAAAAATTTTATTAAAGCTTATTCCCAAACCTCAGCAATCAATAACAATACTTGCATATTTTAACAAGCTTGCTGATAGTGCAAAATCTGTTTCCGGTATTATTGCTTCTCATATTACTCCAAGCATGATGGAATTTCTTGATAACACAACAATAAACTGTGTTGAAGATTATACCCACATAGGACTTCCGAGAGACAGTGAGGCAATTTTATTAATTGAAGTTGATGGACGCGGAAGTATGGTTGAAGAAGATGCAGAAACAATAATAAATATCTTAAAAAAGAATAATGCATCATTTGTAAAGAAAGCTGCAAATGATGAGGAAGCTTTAACTTTAAAAACTGCCCGAAGAAGTGCATTTAGCGCATTGGCAAGAAGAAGACCAACAACTATTCTTGAGGATGCTACTGTACCAAGAAGTGAGCTTCCTGTTATGATTGAAAAAGTGACTGAAGCATCAAAAATATTTGATGTTACATTTGGAAATTTTGGTCATGCAGGAGATGGCAATCTTCACCCAACATGTTTAACAGATGAAAGAGATAATGATGAGATAACCCGTGCTCATAATGCTTTTGATTTCATTTTTAATGAAGCGATAAAGCTTGGAGGTACTATTACAGGTGAGCATGGCACTGGTTTGGCAAAAAAACATTTTCTTGAACAGGCAGCGGGAATTCCTGCTGTTGAAATGATGAAGAGAATAAAATCCGCAATTGACCCAAACAATATCATAAATCCGGGGAAGATTTTTTCTTTAAGTCCAAGGTGTGAAGAATATTCATCAGCAGGCAATAGGCAATAGGCAATTAATTTGCAAAGAGCAGAGAGAGCATAGAGCAAAGAGAAAAAATATAATCAGCTTGGATTTTCATGATTTAAAAATATGGGTGTAAATGTTCTATTTGAACACTATGCACCATTCACTATGCAAAGTATTCGTTCGCATTCAAAAAGAGTAAATGATAAACGTAAATAACAATCTTCTTGGCGTTTTACCGAGTGACGATATTCTATCTCAGTGCATTCACTGCGGTATGTGCCTTTCTGTTTGCCCGACTTATGAACTAACAAAATTGGAACGTTCTTCTCCGCGCGGCAGAATAAAAATGATTAAATCTATTGCCAGGGGAGAGATGCCTATCTCTGAAGTTTTTGCTGATGAAATGAGTTTCTGTCTGGATTGCCAGGCTTGTGAAACTGCTTGTCCTGCTGGTGTTAAATATGGTTCTATGGTTGAAGCCGCAAGAGTTGAAGTTGATAATTCTGAATATGGTTCTTTCTTAAAGAAGAAGTTAAAGAGATATGTACTCAAACATATTTTAGCATCTAAAAGAAATTTAAAGATTATATCCAGACTTCTTTATTATTATCAGAATTCATTTTTACCAAACTTTGTTAAGAAACTTTGTGAACTAAAAATTCTTCCTCAAAGAATTATTGAACTCGAATCACTTTCTCCCAAGGTTTCAAAAAAATTTTCAGATTCTACTATTCCGGAAATAATTGAACCACAAAAAGAGAGAACATATAATACAGCATTTCACTATGGTTGTTTAATGAATGTTATGTTTGCAGATATTAATAAAGATACCGTTGAACTTCTTTCAAAAACCGGATGCAGAGTTGTTACTCCTGGAGACCAGCAATGCTGCGGTTCACTTCATGCTCATAACGGAGATTTTGAAACAGCAAAAAAATTAGCAAAGGAAAATCTTAAAACTTTCGGCAGGCATAATTATGATTATCTTATTTCTAATTCTGCCGGATGTGGCGCTTTTATGAAAGAATATTATTATCTGTTCGAAGATGAACCTGAACTAAAAGAAGCAGCACAAAGTTTTAGTGAAAGTGTAAAAGATTTAAGTGAATTCTATTCAAATATATTTCCTTACGAATTTAAAGCAAGTAATGAGACTGTAACTTATCATGATGCATGTCATCTTATTCATTCACAAAAAATTTATTCACAACCAAGAAAAATATTTAATTCAATCTCCGGGATTAAATTTAAAGAGATGGATGAATCTACCTGGTGCTGCGGTAGTGCAGGTATTTATAATATAGTCAGGTATGAAGATTCAATGAAAATACTTGAAAGAAAAATGAAGAATATTGAAAAGTCTGAAGCTGAAAAAGTTATTACATCAAACCCCGGATGTATAGCTCAAATAGAATATGGCTGCAGAAAAAATAATCTCAACATTACAGTTGAACATCTCGCAACATTCCTCAACAGGAGTCTGAAATAAGAAACAAAATCTTCCATCTAATTTGTTTTATAAACTACTTTTTGTAATTTTGACGACTAAAATTTAGCTAATATTCCTTTATAATTTTTCCCTGCGGGCAATCTGCCGCGGCAGATTACCGCATAGAATA
>JAUSIA010000425.1 GCA_030648225.1 Ignavibacteria bacterium
TATTACATTATCTGCAACAGGTACTCTCCTTACAAGCTGCTGAAAATTAATTATCTCTTCCGCATTAAGAACTTTGCTTAACTCCGGAAGATACTGGCTTGTTGTTGTCTGCACAACTTTTACTTCTTCTTCAAAAGAAGGATAATCAAGCCAGAGGTTAAACATAAACCTGTCTAACTGAGCTTCAGGTAATGGATAAGTTCCTTCCTGTTCAATGGGATTTTGTGTTGCAAGCACAAAGAAAGGTTCATCGAGTGTATAGGTTACTCCTGCAGCAGTTACCCTGTGTTCCTGCATAGCTTCAAGAAGTGCTGCCTGGGTTTTAGGAGGAGTTCTGTTTATCTCATCTGCAAGAACAACATTCGCAAAAACTGGTCCTGATATAAAACGAAAATTTCTTTTCTTGGTAATTGCATCTTCTTCAATTATTTCTGTTCCGGTTATATCACTTGGCATAAGGTCGGGAGTAAATTGTATCCTGCTGAACTTTAAATCCATAACTTCAGCAAGAGTTTTAATAAGAAGTGTTTTTGCAAGTCCCGGAACACCAATGAGCAGACAATGTCCTTTTGCAAAAAGAGAGATTAAAAGCTGGTTTATTATTTCATCCTGCCCAACAATTACTTTGGCAATTTCATTCTTAATATTTTTAACAGTTGAACTTAATTGTTCAACTAATTTAACATCATCCTGTGTCTCGATATTATTTTTCAAAATACTTTCCTGATTTATATTTCAGTAAAAACTTTAATGAATGATTGTATGGTGTTCGTGCAAACGTTCATACATTCATTCAATCATTCTCTAATATAATTTAAGGACAATACGCACAGATTTAGTAATCTGTGCTACGATTTATATTCTAACTTCCCAGAAAATTTTTTCTTTCAGTTCTCCAATCCATTCCTGGTATTTTTCCTGTTTCTTATATTCATCAGCAATTCTTTTTATCTCACTATAATCCTGCTCAAGGCTTGCTTTATGCTGAGGAACTCTGCTTTCAAGATAAACTATATGATAACCATAATTCCCGGGTGCGTATTCAATCCTTCTCGGAAAACTTATTTCGCCTTCTTTAAGTTTTGAAACTGCATCGAGTAAAGTTTTATCAAGCTGGTTCATATAAAAAGTTCCAAGCTCACCTCCGAAAACCGCAGTCTCCTTATCCTCACTGTACTTCTTTGCATATTCTGCAAAAGTACCCTGCTTTTTTAATAAACTGTCACGTATCTCAGAGAGAAAATCAATTGTTTTGAGATCAGCCTTATCGTCAGTTTTTATTTTGATAAGAATATGTCTTGTATGTAATGACTCACCTCTTTTTTCTATAAGCTGTATAATATGAAATCCTGCGGGAGATTCAACAACATCTGACATCTCTCCTGTTTCAAGAGAGAATGCAGCAGATTCAAATTCAGGATAAAAGACACCGCGTTTAACAAACCCAAGATCACCGCCTTGTGCGGCGCTGCCCGGATCTTCAGAATATCTTTTAGCCATCCCCGAAAAATCAGTTCCTGCTTTAATAGAATCGAGTATTGCTTGTGCGAGCTGGCGGGACTGCTTTTTTACTTCGTCAGATGCCTGAGGATTTCTGTAAATGTGCGAGATTTTTACTTTTTCAGGAATTACACCCAAACTGTCTTTATATTTCCCGAAGAATTCTTCAACTTTACGCCTTGATACTTCAACATTTGCAAAATTCTTTTCACGGAGACGCTGCACCATTAAGTTTTTTCTTACATCATCTCTCATCTCACGTTTAATTTTTTCTATGCTCATTCCATAAATCTCCTCAACTTTTTCACGCGAGCCATACTGTTGAATGAACATATCAACCTGGTAATCAATTCTCTGGTTTACTTCCTCATCAGAAACAACAATAGAATCAAGATTTGCCTGGGCAAAAACTAATTTCTCTTCAACTAACGAATTAAGTACTGCCTGTTTAAATTCAGCAGAATTCGGATCAACATTTCTTTGTGTAGCAAGAAGGTTTACCTGGAAATCAAGTTCACTTTTAAGAATTACTTCATCGTCAACAACTGCAACAATCTTATCTATTACTTCCTGGGAATAAATGGTTGTGCAAAGAATGGCGAGACAAAAAATCAATTTCAATTTCATCTGTTATCCTGGTTTTTTACTTCAATCTCATTTTCAGCATAAAGCTTTTTTATATACTCATTAATGAATTTTCTTTTTTCAAGGGATACAAATCTTTTTTCAACTTTTTCTTTTATAAGTTCAAAAGGAGGAATTGTTCCCTCAATGTATTTTTCTATCACCTGAATAATTGTGTACTTAGTAGTATCTGTATTTATCACAATGCTTATTTCCTGCGGATATAATTCCTGAAGAATATTCCTGACTGACAAAGGATAAATTTCATTCTCACCAAGCAATATATTGTCCTGTTTTTTGAGGATATCATTATGTTTAGCTGATTCAATAACCTTCTGCCACTCATACTGAAGAACAGAATTTCGGAAATCAATTGCCTCATCTTCATTTGAAAACTCAGCAATGTTCAGAAGATAAGCATCACCTGTAAGTTTGAATTCATCATTATATAACTGGTAAAATTTTTCAAGATCATCTTTGCTGTAAACAAATTCATATTGATCCGAAACCTGTTTAAGCAGAAGAACACCTGCAAGCTCTCTCTGCGAATTATTAATTATTCTTTTAAATTCTTCCTCATCAATTATGCCTTCGCTTACAGCCTGCTGGTATAAAAGTTCCTCATCAATCCAGTTTCTAATTATTTCGCTTTTGTAGAAATTATTTCCAAAAGAGGTATCCGACATTTCATTAAGATCATTTTTGGTTAGAAATGAATCATTTACGCGTGCAACATAATCTTTCTTATCAGGTTCTTTACCGCAGTCTATAATTATGACTGCAGTAAAAAAAACCATATAAAGACTATTTCTCTTCCACAAATGCTTTTTCAAGGTCTGAATAATACACAACCGGTTCATATCGCCTGTTTAATCTTTCAAGATAATCGTTCTCAAGCCTTTTATTTTCACTTTCCTGGAAAGCACCGGCAACTTCTGCTCTTGCTTCTTCAAATGTCTTTAACCTTGCAGTATCTTTTTCAATAAGCTTAACAATAGCAAAGCCTCCGGTTACCTTAATTGGCTTTGAGTAATCTCCGGGCTTTTCAAGTTTGTTTGCTTCTTCATACAGAGGTGATTTTTTAATAACATCATCAGCTGGTTTTTTAACATCATCAAGCGGATAAACACCACCCTTATCTTTCATAGCCGGTCTTTCAGTATGAGAAACTAAAGAATCGAAACTTACTCCAGCCTGCAATTGTTCATAATAAGAGTTTATGACTGAATCTTTTGCTGAAAAAATTTCAGCAAAACTTACTCTGTCAGGAAACTTATAATTTTCTTTGGTAGAAAAATAATACTGATTTAGTTTGGAGCTATCTATTTTAATCTTATTCCAGACTTCTTCTTCCTGCAGCTTAAAGATAAAAATTCCGTTCTTGTAATCATCCATCAGTTCAGCAAATTCAATATCGGTTTTTTCAAGATTCAGAGCTTCTTCTTTTAAAAGATAATCTTCTCTTACAGCTTTAACTGCACCTCTCAGTATATCTTCATTAATTATCTTTTTATGATAATCTTTTTTATCAGCAGCTTTTTCAAAAAATTCTCCTGCGGTTACGGATTTATTTGCATAAGTAAAGAGAGTTTTATCTTTAAACTCCTGAAGCTTTGGATGTTCACTATCAAGTTTTACGGAGTCACTATTTGCAAGGATATAATTTACAGTCTCTTCATTAACCTGGTAATTGTATTTTGTGCCAATGTTGTTGATAAATTCTTCACGCTTAATTTGATAACTTTGTCTCTCAAACATCTTTTTCAGATTATCTCTACCCTCCTCATAAGATGGATAAGGTCTTTTCCCGGTAAGCTTTATTATATGAAAACCAAAATTAGTTTTTACAACATCTGAAACCTGGTTTGTATCCAGATTAAAAGCAGCTTCATCAAATTCTTTTACCATCATTCTTCTTTCGAAAAATCCAAGGTCTCCTCCCTTTACCTGTGACCCCGGGTCTTCTGAAAATTCCGATGCGAGTTTTAAGAAATCTTCACCTCCGCGTACCAATGCAAGTATAGAATCAACTTCTTCTTTTGCTGCTACAGTATCTAATTCACCAGCTTCATTTTTAAAATCAATTAAAATATGGCTTGCCTGAATAGCAGGAATTCTTTCCTGTTTTTCAGTTACTTTAATTATATGGTAACCAAATTTTGTTTGAAGAACTTCCGGATTTATTTGTCCCTGTTCGGTTTTATAGACTGCATCTTCAAATTCAATTGGCAGCAAACCGGCTGTTATATAAAAAAGATCGCCGCCCATTGGGGCAGAGAACTGATCCTGTGAATGTTTCATTGCCATCTCTTCAAAACTTGCACCGGCTTTAATACTGTCAAAGATGGATTCGGCAAGTTTCCTTGCTTCCTCATCATTACCCTGGCCTGTTCTTAACATAATATGGCTTGCCCTGTATTCCCATTTTCTTCTTTCATACAATTCTTTTACTGAGGGCTCAACTAATTTTTTCTCAAGAAGATATGTTACACCAACTTTCTCTTTATAATCTGTATGTTCAGCTAAGAGTAAAGAATCGCTGTCATAGTTTCTTACAAGAGCATCTCTTAGTTTCATTTTAAAATTAAGATAAAGATCAAGAAAGTTTTTCTTTTTATTTAAGCTGTCCTCTTTTGCCTTCTCATAATTTCCGACATTTTTAGCATATGCTTTTTCAAACTCGGTCATAGTAATATTGTAATCACCATATTCGGCAAGGACAATTTTGGAATGCTCTGAAGTGCAGGAACTTAATAATACTGCAAAGCCTGTAATGAATAGATAAATCGTCCGAAGAATCATTATTAACTCCTTATTTTTTACATTTTTAGCTGATAAGTTTAGTTACACCAGCCTTGAAAATCAAGGTAAAGTAGTTATAAAATTTTTATTTTTTTAGTTATGCTAACATTATGATGTGCAAATCTTTCTCATTTAACCCTTGTTCCACTTTCCACCAAATCTGAAAGAGTAAGAACCTCTAATTTACCCTCCTTTTTTTCGGCTGCGAGTATCATACCCTCGGATACCTGCCCCATTAGTTTTGCCTGTTTTAGATTGGCAACAATAACAACCTTCTTACCAATCATCTCTTCAGGTGAATAAGATTTTGCAATCCCAGCAACTATCTGTCTCTCTTCATCTCCTACTTTCACTTTGAGTTTAAGA
>JAUSIA010000427.1 GCA_030648225.1 Ignavibacteria bacterium
CCCTGATGTTCCGGCACCGAAAATCAATCCGCTTTCCCAATCGGGTTCATTATCTTTGGCTATTTTTAAACCAGCATCTTTCCAGGCATCTATTCCTGCTATACAGCCATATATAATACCGGAACTATTGAAATTCCGTAGTTGTAAAGGAGTAAAATATTTTTGTTTTAATTCATGATGAACTTCCGGAATACCGCCGATACAGCAGGAGAAGTTTAGATTCTTCAGCTCTTCTAAAAATTTAATTCCTGATTTACCATTTTTAATTGCTTCAGTAAAAGAAAGGATTCCTGTTCCATTAGGTGCAGCAACTCCAAGCCCGGTTATAACAACACGTTTATTCATTTGTCCGAAGGACTCCTACGGAGAAATCTTTTACCATTCCTGAAATAATACCTTTGCATACAACTTCATCTTTCTCATTCTTCATCTGTACATTGCATTTAAGTTTTCCGAGTCGGAAATAAACTTTTTCAGAAATAACTGTTACCTTTTCTTCCGGGAATACAGGAAGATAAAAATTTACTTCACATGATACCAAGGCAATTTCAGGAAATTTACCGGATGAGATTTTATCTTTTCCCGCCTTTGACGGGATGGATTCCCATAATAAAAAAATTCCTAAACAAACTACTCCTATCTGTGCCATAGTTTCGATTAAAATTACACCGGGAGTTACAGGGAAATTATGGAAATGGCCCTTATAGAAAAATTCATCTTTATTGAATTTATATTCACCGGTAATTGAATTCTCATCAATTCGGGTAATTGAATCAACAAACAGAAAAGGTTTAGAGTAAGGCAGCAATGAAATGATTTTATCCGGTTCCATAACTATGAAATATGTTCCCCTCCATCTGCAGGAATAATTGCACCATTAATCCATGAAGCTTCATCAAGAGTTAATAAGTAAACAACATTTGCTGCATCTTCGGGCGTTGTTAATCTTTTAAAAGGATTACGTTTTTTAGTTAGTGCCTTCAATTGTTCACTGCCGGGAATCATACGGAATGATTGCGTATCAGTAATTCCCGCCTGAACACAATTAGCACGTATTCCATAAGGTGCAAACTCCAGGGCGATGCTTCTTGTGATTGCTTCCAATGCTGCCTTAGATGCTGAGACTGCTGCATAATTTTTCCAGGCTTTCTGATTTCCTTCACTTGTAAAACTGATAACTCTTGCATCATGTGAGAATAAATTGTTACTGAATAATTCCTTTGTCCAGTCATAAAGGCTGACCGCCATAGCATCAATTGTCAAATGAAAATCATCATTATTAAGAACAGGTTCATTCACTGCGATCATTGGTTTTAAATTTCCTTTTGCAATGCTGTGTACCAAAACTCTTATTTTCCCATCAGGTTTTAATTTCTTCTTTATTTCTGAAATAATTTGTGACCGGTTTTCTGGTTTTAAGGCATCCGAATTAAAAGATAAAAAACTAACTCCCTTTGAAATAATTTCATTGAAATGTTTTTCTATTTCAGCAAGCTCAGATTTCCGGTCGCGGTGAACAATAAAAATATTCATTCCTTCTTTAGACAATTTTTTAGCAGTTGCTAAACCCAAGCCGCTTGAGCCTCCTAAAATAACCGCCCAGTATTTTTTATCCTTAAATTCTTTTGCCATTAGTAAGAGTGAATAAAAATGTTGATAAGATAATATGAAATAATAATAAATTATACCAGAGGGAAGGGAAGACTATGTGGTCTCTTATGGAATCATTAGTAAACAGAATAAAACAATATCATTCAATTATAAAAACATGCTCAAACTTAAGTTCTGAATTGCTAATTGAAATAATATGAAGTTCGTAGTATTCCAATCCACCCCAGTAACCCACATTAATACTTAAAACATCACCAGATTTATATTCCCAATTTCCATCATAATTCGTATAAGCTATTGGGGGAGTTCCACACCATCCGGCATTTTTTCTTTCAACAAATTTACTATCCTTTAAAAAAATGAAACCAGAATTATCAGATGCAAGTAAGAAGGATTTTTTCATTGTTGTAATGCCGTCCTCAAAAGATTTGAACGTCCAGACACCATAAAGATCATTGGGAATATTGGCATCAATAGGATTTTCAGAGCACGCAGGAATAAAGAAGCTTAGCAAAACAAGAAAAATTATAGAAATAAAAAGTTTCATTTCATCCCTCCATTAAAAAGCAAACTATTATACCGTATTACTTCAGTAGTGAATAAAATTACTTCTATAACATAAGTTAAAACTTAAACTATATCAATAATAAAGTCATAGTTCGACTCCGCTCACTATGACAAAGGTTGTTTGATTTAAGAATGTTATAGAAATATATTTAAAACAAATTTATAGGATAAAAGTGATTTAATGAACCAATCCGAACTAAACAATCTTAAATCCTTCAGCAGGTTTCTTGCACACCAGAGCGGTGAGATAATAAAAAAATATTTCAGAACGGATATAAATGTTGAATCTAAATCAGACCTTTCACCTGTTACTATAGCAGATAAAAAATCTGAAGAAATAATGCGCGAAGTTATAATGAAGGAATTTCCTGAGCACGGAATTCTGGGTGAAGAATTCGGAGTGCATAACGAAGGTGCTGAATACCAATGGATTCTCGATCCGATTGATGGTACAAAAAGTTTTATCTGCGGTGCAATCATTTTTGGTACTTTAATAGCATTAACAAAAAAGGGAGAGCCAATTCTTGGGGTTATAAACCAGCCAGTACTTGGTCATTTTCTTATTGGAGATAATAAAACCACTGAACTTAATGATCAAAAAGTAAAAGTAAGAGACTGCAAAAGACTTGAAGAAGCAGTTTTAGTTACAGCAGATCACCTTAACATTGATAAATACCAAAACCTTAAAAAGTTTGAGCAGTTAATGAGAAAAGTGAAATTATACCGTGGCTGGGGCGATTGCTATGGCTATTATCTTCTTTCTTCAGGTTACATTGATATAATGGTTGATCCAATAATGAACATCTGGGATACAATGGCTCTCGTTCCTGTTGTAAGAGGCGCAGGAGGAGTTATTACTGATTACAAGGGAAATGATGCAGTCAAAGGTACAAGCATCATTGCTGCATCACCTACAATTCATTCCGATGTTATTAAAATTCTGAATTAGTTCTCTTAAAACATAAAAAAGGTTAACACCTGGATTTATCCAGGTGATTATAAAAGAAAAAAAACTTTGTTTGTAACTGTTTCAACAGTTTCCATTCTTTTTATATAACAAACATGTAGTAGTTATAAACCGTTGAAACGGTTACTATGTTTATGATCTTTTTACTTAATCACTGATCTAAAGATAGGTGTTAACCTCTATCATACTTTTAATTTCCCTAATTATTTTTCAATTTCAGTCAGGATCATATTCTTACAAAAAGAAAAACCAACCCCGTAATAATTGCAAAAACCATTGCAGCCGGTTTTGGATTCTTTACTTTAAAAACAACTATCATTGCTGTTATCCAAATAAGAAAGAGAAGAATGGATTGAAGATCGAATAGAGAAGTTATGGGAACAACTTTATTATTAATTGCATTAAGCTCGTAAGATTTTCTTAAGGGAGTAACAGCAATCGTATAGACAAAAAAGAACCCCAATGTGAATAATGTGAGCTTTTTTATTTTCTGATTTTCATTAAATCCGCCTAAGGCGGACAAACCTGTTCTGAAGCTTAAAAGCAATCCGCCAAAGAGAGCGAAGTTACTCAAAAAGCTGATCATTGGAGGCACATAACCCTGGAATAAAAGTGTTACAGGTTTATCCGGTATAATATATTTTAGTTCACCTTTCTTAATCTCTGCAAAGTATAAAATTTTTTCTCCCGCATTTTGTTTTGGTATATGAGCTATAAGGGCTTCTTTATCTTTCCTCATCTCTATTATTTTCCACTCCTGTTCATTTTCCCGCTCTACGCTTCGCTTCGACGGGTAGACTTTTTTCCATTTAACAACAGCCTTAATATCGGGATTGTCAGTTCTTATAATAAAAGTGTAATCACCCTTATCATCATAAATTTTTTCAAATCGATAAGAAACTTTTTTTTCATCAATACCGATTGTTCCTGTAAGAGGATAATATTCACTTGTACCGCTTTGAATGTAGCCGGTTAGAAATGTTAGAAGTAGTGCCGATATCCAGAGAATAAGAGAGTGTTTCATTTAAAATAAAATTTATTCACTCTCAAATTAAAAAGAATTATAAGGAAGTTCCTACCTTAAGCCTGAAGTTGAAAAAGATTGATGTTATCCCAAAACTTCCACCGGAAGTAGTTGAAAAAATAGCAGCGGGTCCAAAAGCAATAGCACTGAATGCAAATCCTTCAGCAATCTTCTGTACCAGAATATCTACAACATATTGTGGCTGTCTTACATCACTTTTTACCATTGCATCAAACCGGAAATCGAATGTGCTGCCCGCAAGAGAAATTTCCCTTCCTGTAAATCCAACATGCCATTCATCAAGATATCTTGCTGCATAAAATTTTCCTCTTGTTGAAGCAAGGACACTAACCGGGTAACGTAATTCAAAGTTAATATAGGAATCGATAAGATATTTTATAGT
>JAUSIA010000428.1 GCA_030648225.1 Ignavibacteria bacterium
CTTCTTTTGCAGGATTTTTTCCTGTTGAGAGCCCACAAGTGGTTTGTCTTATTCTTGTTAATGCACCGCAGGAAGGAAAGTATGGGGGAAAAGTAGCTGCACCTATATTCAAAAAAGTTGTAGAAAAATTAATTGAGCTTGAACCTTCATTAACTGGTTTTCCCGAAAAAATTTTTCCGAAAAAAAGTGATTATAATTTTATTTATACACAAAATTCTGACGCAGAAAAAAATAATATTGTACCTGTTATTCACCAAAACAAAACAGTTTCTATTCGGAATATCGAATTAAAGAAAAATATAATGCCTGATTTAAAAGATGTTTCTTTACGTGATGCAATTAAATTGTTAACAAAACTTGGTTTAAAATATAAGATAAACGGCTCGGGTAAAGTTGTATCTCAAAGTATTTTACCCGGAGACAAAATTGTAAAAGGAAAATCCTGTGTTCTAGAATGTGAGGAGATCACAGTTTCAGGAACTGCTATCTATTAATGCAATTAACTGAACTATTAAACAGTATACATGCAATTCAGGTTGCCGGTGATATTCAGAGAAAAGATGTTTCTTCAATTTGTTATGATTCGCGTAAGGTTAAAAAAAATTCTGTATTCGTTGCAATAAAAGGATTCAATTATGATGGACATCGTTTTATTCCTGATGCAATTAATAAAGGTGCTATTGCTGTTATTCTTAAAGATGTAAATTCAGTTCCGGACGGCATCTTTACTCATGAAAATGTAGCAAAAATAGTTGTTAAAGAGAGCCGAAAGGCTCTTGCAGAAGCTTCGGGTAAATTATTTAATGATCCATCAAGAAAAATAAAGCTGATAGGAATTACTGGAACAAACGGGAAAACAACAACAACATATTTTATAAAAAGTATTCTTGAAACTGCCGGAGAAAAAACTGGATTGATTGGTACAATTACAAATTATATAGGGGATAGGGAGATAAAATCATCTCTTACTACTCCGGAATCAAACGATCTTAATGAACTTTTATATGAAATGTACAATGAAGGCTGCAATTATGCGGTTATGGAAGTTTCTTCTCATTCACTTGTATTAAACAGAGTATATGGCATCAACTTTAGTTCAGCAGTTTTTACAAATATAACTTCTGATCATTTGGATTTTCATAACACTTTTGAAAATTATTTTAGTGCAAAGAAAATTCTTTTTGACTCTTTAAGCTCATCTTCATTTGCAATTTATAATTCAGATGATGCAAATAGTAAAGAGATAATTATAGACACAAAAGCTAATCTTATTTCTTATGGAACCTCCTCAAATTCAGATTTCAAACTAAAAGAAATTAAATATGATTTATCCGGAACAACATTTACTGTTGAATACAAAAGCAATTCTTATCCGGTATCTACTTCTTTAATTGGAAAGTTTAATGCATATAATGCCTGTGCAGCTTTTGCTGTTGGTTTTGTTCATGGTGTAAAGGATGAAGTAATCTTAAAAGGAATTAAAAACACAAAACAGGTTCCAGGCAGATTTGAAGTTATAGGTAAAGGAAATAAAAAAGTTGTTATTGATTATTCGCATACTGCGGATAGCCTTGAGAAAGCTCTGGGAGCTGTGAAAGATATTGTAAAGGGTTCTGTACCAATTTATACAGTGTTTGGATGCGGCGGCAACAGGGATAAAACCAAGCGACCGATTATGGGTAGGATAGCAACAGAATTAAGTGATTATGTTGTCGTTACTTCAGACAATCCAAGATTTGAAGATCCTTTTAATATTATTAAAGATATAGAAGCCGGAATCAAAAAGAAAAATTATAAGGTTATCGAAAATCGTGAAGAAGCTATCGCCTATGCTATTAAAAATTCTCAAGAGAACGCTGTAATTCTTGTTGCAGGTAAAGGACATGAGAACTATCAGGAAATTAATGGTGTAAGAAATCACTTCTCTGATAGAGAAGTTGCGGAAAAATTTTTGAATAAATGAGCACGCTCAGGATAACTCTTAAAGACTTATTCAATTTGCCTGGTTCTGAAATAGTTAATCCTGATAATTATAAAGCTGTTTCAAATGTTACGATTGATTCGAGAAAGATTGAAAAAGGTTCTTTGTTTATTGCAATTAAGGGAGAAAAGTTTGATGGGCATGATTTTGTAAAAGATGTTATAAAGAATGGAGCTTCAGCAGTTGTTATAGAGGGAAAACAATATCCCCGGTTTGATGATATTGAAGTTCCATTTGTTCTTGTTGATGATACAATTAAAGCTTTAGGAGAGCTTGCGAAAGTATGGAGAAGCAAATTAAAAGCAAAAGTTATAAGCCTAACGGGCAGTGCGGGTAAAACAACAACAAAAGATATGATAGCTGCATTGCTTTCGGAAAAATTTAAAGTGAATAAAACAATGGCAAATAATAATAATCATATTGGAGTGCCATTAACCATTTTAAGCACAACTAATTCACACCAGGTTTTAGTGCTTGAGCATGGTACAAATCACTTTGGAGAAATTGCTTACACTGCGGAAATAGCGAAGCCTGACTATGCTTTGATAACAAACATCGGAAATTCTCATCTGGAATTCTTAAAAAATAAAAAAGGAGTTCTGAAAGAAAAGGTTTCATTATTTGAAACCACAAAAAAAAGAAACAGAATTTTATTCATCAATAAAGATGATAAACTTCTTTCTGATTTATATAAGAAGTACAAGAAGAAAATTACTTTTGGCACCAGGAAAAGATCAGATGTTAACGGAAAGATTTTAAGCTATACGGATGATGGTAAACCTATTGTTGAATTAAGGTATGAAGGGAAGAAAATTAAAACTGAATTTAATCTCTATGGCGAGCAAAGTTTTAAGAATTTGCTTGCAGCTTCAAGTGTGGCTTTTAAATTGGGATTAAATGAGAAGCAGATTCTGAATGGGATTAAAAAACTTTCTCCTCCTTATAAAAGATTGAATGTAACAAAGTATTCTGATTTCATTTTAATAGATGATACTTATAATGCAAATCCGGATTCAATGAAATCTTCTCTTGAACTTCTTTCACAGATTAAAATCTTTAAAAAGAAAATTGCAATTCTGGGGGATATGTTTGAACTAGGAGATACTTCTGAAAAACATCATAAAAATCTTGCTTCTGTAATTAAGAAAAATAAGATAGATGAAGTTTACACAATAGGGAAGATGATGAAGGTGCTTAATAAAGAATTACAGGGATCAGGAATTGAGAAGAAATATTTTTCAAGCAGAGATTCTTTATCTGATTTTATTTCAATGACTGATTTCTCGGATTCAGTTATTCTTGTTAAAGGTTCACGCGGAATGAAGATGGAAGAATTTGTTCAGAAAATAAAAGAGAAAAACATATAAATGCTCTACTATCTTTTTGATTATATAAATAAAACTTTCGATCCACCAGGCTTTGAAGTATTCCGCTTCTTAACGTTCAGATCCGCTGTGGCAGCAATTACAGGTTTGTTTCTTTCCCTTTATTTAGGACCAAAGATTATCAGAAGACTTCAGAAAAGCCAGATTGGTGAAGCAAAGAAAGTTGATGCGCCAAAAACACATTGGTCAAAAGCCGGCACTCCTACAATGGGGGGGCTAATTATAATTATCTCAGTTTTTATTCCTGTTCTTCTTTGGGCTGATATTAAAAGTATTTATATCATATTGATAGTTGTTGGAACTCTCTGGCTTGGTGCAGTAGGCTTCCTGGATGATTATTTAAAAGTAGTTAAAAAATATCCCAATGGTTTAATTGCACGTTATAAACTTTTAGGACAGGTGTTAATAGGTTTGCTGATAGGTTCAGTTATCTACTTCTCTCCGCAATTTGAAGGTATTAATACTGTTACAACGGTTCCTTTTCTGAAGGACGTGAATTTCGATTTTTCATTTCTCTACATACCTGTTGTTGTTTTTATAATAACTGCTACAAGCAATGCAGTGAATTTAACTGACGGGCTTGATGGTCTTGCAGTAGGAATAATTGTAATTGTAATGCTTACGCTTGCGATCATAAGTTATGTAAGCGGAAATGCAATCTTCTCAGATTATCTGAATATAATTTATTTACCAGGTTCAGGCGAATTAACAGTTTATGTTGCAGCTTTAAGCGGTGCTGCACTTGGTTTTCTCTGGTTCAACAGTTACCCTGCACAAGTATTTATGGGAGATACTGGTTCACTTGCTCTTGGTGGTGCTTTTGGGATTCTAACTGTATTAATAAAAAAAGAATTACTTATTCCTATTCTTGGTGGAGTTTTTTTCATGGAGACAATTTCGGTAATTATCCAGAGACTTTACTTCAAGTACACCAAGAAAAAATATGGCGAAGGCAGACGCGTTTTTAAAATGGCTCCCATCCATCACCATTTTGAACTTGAAGGCTGGCCTGAACCTAAAATTGTAATAAGGTTTTATATCATTGCAATCATTCTTGCGATTGTGAGCTTAACATCATTTAAGATACGTTGATATGGATATTGCAGGTAAAAGGGTTTCGATAATCGGTGCTGTTCGCAGCGGAGTTGGTGCAGCAAAGCTTTTAAAAAAGTCAGGTGGAATTCCTTTTGTTAGTGATATGTCTGATGAATTTAAATTGAAAGATTCAATTTCAAAATTGAAAGAAGAGGAGATTGATTTTGAAACAGGAGGGCATTCGGATAAAGTTTATGATTGTGAGCTTATGGTTGTAAGTCCGGGCGTTCCTTCTGATGCAGAAGTTCTTAAAGAAGGCGAAAGAAGAAATATAAAAATCATTAGTGAAATTGAACTGGCAGGAAGATTTTGTAAAGGGCAAATAGTGGCAGTAACTGGTACCAACGGAAAAACAACAACAACATATTTATGCGGACACTTATTCAATATGTGCGGACACAAAACATATACTGCCGGAAATATTGGAGTTGCCTTTTCCGAAATAGCTCTTAATGTAAAAGAAAATGAATTTGTTGCACTCGAAGTTTCAAGTTTTCAGCTTGATTTAATTGATGAATTTAAACCAAAAGCTGCTATGATATTAAACATTACTCCCGATCATTTGAACAGGTACGGAAATAAGTTTGAGAATTACGTAGCATCTAAATTCAGAATCTATAAAAACCAGGATGAAAGTGATTATCTGATTCTGAATAAAGATGATCAGGCAATAACTGAGAATATAACTCCGCGAAAAAGTAAAAGTTTTTATTTTTCTTTAAATGAAGTTCTTAATAATGGCTGTTACAAATCTAATGATCAGTTAATATTTAATAAAGAAAGTAAACATGAATTTGCTTTACCCGTAAATGAAATGCAGATAAGAGGAGATCATAATGCTGCAAATGCAATGGCAGTTATTACAGCAGCAAAGATTTTTGATTTTGATAATGAAAAAATAAAAGAAGGTTTAAGA
>JAUSIA010000098.1 GCA_030648225.1 Ignavibacteria bacterium
GACAAGAATGGAAATGGATTTGGAATTAATAATTTTCAATTAAATACTTCGCAGGAAGAATTTTTTAATGCTGTAAAGAAAATTCATCATTACATATCTGAAGGTGATACTTACCAGGTTAATTATACAATAAAAGGGAAATTTGATCTTGAAGGAGATTTAATATCATTCTTTAAACAAATGGTTTTTAACCAGTCTGCTAAATACTCTGCTTTTATCAATACAGGTGATTCATTTATAATTTCACTTTCGCCGGAATTATTTTTTTCCGTTGAAAATAATCCCGACTTTATCGGGATAAAAACCCGGCCGATGAAAGGAACTTTACAGCGAGGCAATAGCAAAAATGAAGATTCATTAGCCGTATATTCTTTGAGAAACAGTGAAAAGAACCGTGCAGAAAACCTTATGATACTTGATCTTCTTCGTAATGATATGGGAAAGATAAGCGAGTTTGGTTCCGTAAGATTAAGAAAACTCTTTGCTGTAGAAAAATATGAAACACTTCTGCAAATGACTTCAGAAGTTGAATCGGTTTTAAGAGAAGAAGTTTCTTTCAGCGATATTATAAAAAATATTTTTCCCTGCGGTTCGGTAACAGGTGCTCCAAAGATAAGCACTATGAAAATTATTAATGAAATAGAAAAGGAAAAAAGAGGAATTTATACAGGTGCAATTGGTTTAATTCATGAAGAGAAAAAAAAATTTAATGTTGCAATCAGAACAATTCATCTTGAAAAAAAAAATGAAGATAAATTTAAGGGAGAAATAGGAATCGGAAGCGGAATAGTGTGGGACAGTAATCCTGAGAAAGAATATGAAGAAGTTCTCCTTAAAAGTAATTTTCTCTTAAAACCATTTCCTTACTTTGAGTTGTTTGAAACAATGAAATATTCGAATGGTGAATTTGAAAGACTGGATTTGCACCTGAAACGACTGGAAGAATCAGCTTCCTATTTTCTCTTTAAGTATGATGAAGAATTTGTTGTTAAATCTCTTGAAGGTGAAATAGGAAAATATGATTCTTCAAAAAATTACAGGATCAGAATCTCATTAAACAAATGGGGAAAAGTAAAAGTTGAAGTAACAGATATTCCTTCCGTCCCCGAAGAAGTAAAGATTATTATTTCAGATGAAATAATTTCAACAGAGAACAGGTTCCAGTATTTCAAAACAACGAACAGGGAATTATATAACACCGAGTATAAGGAATATTCTGAAAAAGGTTTTTTTGATGTAATCTTTATTAATGAAAAGAACCAGGTTGCTGAAGGTGCGATAACAAATATTTTTATCAGCAAAACGGGTTTGTTATATACTCCTCCGGTTGGCAGTGGCATTTTACCGGGAGTTTTCAGAAAGCATTGGCTGCAGACAAACATCAACATTAAAGAAGAGGTTTTATATAAAGATGATCTTCTTATTGCTGATGAAATAATTCTTACAAATTCATTAAGGGGAATTATAAAGGTTGAGAAGCTTTACCTTAATGAGACCGAATTTATTGAATTCAATAAAGTATCAATGCGAAATTCCTAATAAGATTCTTTCCCCGATTTTTAATATTTTTGCTTTGTATAAAAATAATTCAAAACTGTTGAAACAGTTAAAGAGAAATATTTTTACTTTTATATTCACCCCGATAAATCGGAGTGTTAATCTTTATAAAGACTAACACCTAACTTCAGTTAGGTGGTTACAAAAAATAAAATAACCCCCAAAACCGTTTTAACGGTTTATAAAAAAAGCAGCAATCAATGAAAAACAACGATTCGGTAACATCAAAAAGAAAAAAAGAACATATAGAATTATGCCTTACTGATGATGTTGCTTTTAAGAATAAAACAAGCGGCTTTGAAAAATATGATTTCCTTCATTATGCTATTACAGAAGTTGATATAACCAAAATTAATTTTGAAACGAAATTTCTTAAGAAGAAAATAAATTACCCTTTCCTTATTTCTTGTATGACAGGCGGCGTTGAAGCTGCAGAAAGTATAAATGCACGTTTGTCAGTTGCAGCAAATGAATTAAATATTGCACTTGGAGTTGGAAGCCAGAGGCAGGCACTTGAGAATAAATCTTTTCATCACACTTATAAGGTAATAAGAGAAAATGCACCGCGAATTCCTATCCTTGGAAATATTGGTGCGGCACAGGTTGCAGAGATGAAAAGCTTTGAGAATGTTCAATATCTTGTTGATCTCGTTGAAGCTGATGGGATGGTAATTCATATTAATCCTGCACAAGAGTTAATGCAGCCGGAGGGGGATACTCTGCAGGAAGGTTTACTAAAGAATATTAAAAAACTCGTTAAATATTTAAGTGTTCCGGTTCTGGTTAAAGAAGTGGGTTCAGGAATTTCAAAAGAAGCTGCTGAAAAACTTCTTGATGCCGGAGTAAATGGAATTGATGTTGCTGGTGCTGGCGGTACTTCCTGGGCTGGAGTTGAAATATTGCGGAATGATGGTAACAGCAGTAATGAATTCTGGGATTGGGGTTTGCCGACTTCTTATTGCATAAAAGAGATTTATCGTTTAAAGAAAAAATATAAATTTACGCTTATCGGTTCAGGAGGAATTAATTCCGGTGTAGAAGCAGCTAAAGCTTTTGCACTCGGTGCTGATTTGGTTGCATCTGCAAGAATTATTTTACAGGAATTAAGTAAGAATGGTGCAGAGGGAGTTATAAAGCTGATTACCGGATGGTTTGATACAATCCGTAAGATTATGTACCTGACCGGTTCAGGTTCTTTACAGGAATTCAGGAAAAATAAAATTGTGAAAAAGGAAACTTTTTATTAAGCATTTCACTATGTACAATGATAATTGATAATTTGATTTTAAATAGCCCCGACATTTATGTCGGGGTAAGAATAATCCATAAAGTTTTGGCTTTAGCCACAGTTCCTATCTTAAGGTATGAATGAATAGCTTAGATCCGCAGAATTTCCTTTCTCTTTACGAAAGAGAGAGAAAAAATGTTGAGAAAATATTAACCACAGCTTTTAGAAAAAGAAAACCGGATTCACTTTATGAGCCGGTAAAATATATTCTCAGCAGCGGCGGTAAAAGATTAAGACCTTTGCTCGTTCTTTTATCTGCTAAAGCTGTTGGAGGAAGCTTTAGTAAAGTTTACAATGCGTCCGTTGCAGTTGAACTTCTGCATAATTTTACTCTTGTACATGATGATATAATGGACAATGCGGATAAAAGACGCGGCAGGTTAACTCTTCATAAAAAGTATGATGAGAATACAGCTATTCTTGCAGGAGACAGTTTGCTGTCTGTTGCATACGAGTATCTTCTTAAAGACTGCAATGGAAAAACCAAAGAGGTTGTTTCTGCTTTCACAAGAGGACTTGTAGAGATTTGTGAAGGACAAAGTTTAGATAAAGATTTTGAAACCACGGATAATGTCTCAATTGGTGATTATAAATTAATGATAATGAAAAAAACTGCTGCAATGTCTGAAATGTGCTGCTCAATAGGTGCTTTGCTCGGCGGTGGTTCACCTAAAGAGATAAAAGC
>JAUSIA010000430.1 GCA_030648225.1 Ignavibacteria bacterium
ACCTGATGATTTCTTAAGCATGCAGGAAGTTATAAGAAGAAGATACTCCAGGTTGAAAGAAGAAAACCAACCTCTGCCAGATTTAATTATGGTTGATGGCGGCAAGGGACAGTTATCCTCTGCAGTTGAAGTTCTAAATGAAATGGGATTTTCAGATTATAACATTATTGGTCTGGCAAAGAGACTGGAGGAAGTATTTTTTCCCGGAGAGTCGGACGCGGCTTCAATTCCCAAAACTTCTTCGGGGTTAAGATTACTTCAGCAAATAAGAGATGAAGCACATCGTTTTGCTATAACATTTCATCGCAACCGCAGAAGCAAAAGAACAATTAAAACGGAACTTACTGATATTAAAGGGATTGGAGAATCAACGGCATATAAGTTGCTTAGAGAGCTCGGCAGTTTTAATGCTGTAAAATCAGCAGATATTGATAAACTGATCACAATAATTGGGAAACAAAAAGCTGAGATTCTTGTAAATCATTTTAATGAAGAAAAAAATAATTTATGATTAAATACACGGTCATATTAATCATTGTTGCTGCGGTTATCTATTATCACCTCATTGAAAATACTGATGTGGGGACGCAGGGAAAAACTATTCCTGAAACAAAGAATCTTCCTTCATTATATAATATTGATTTACGTGATACGGTTTATACACTTAAGCCATACTATATTGTTGCTAATCTTGCTAAGCAGAAGGGATACCTTTATTCACGAACTGAACCTGTTTACGAATTCGGGATTTCCAGCGGTAATAAAAAATTTCTTGATGCTGTTGAAACGAATGAAGGACTTTATGTTATTCAATCAAAACTGCTGAAGTGGCACTCGGAGCAGTTTGACAGCACTTTAATGTTAAACTGGATGGGGTTCAATCATGGAATTGGTTTTCATGCATTAGCAGGAAATTCTTATTACAAATATCTTGGAGTTAAGAAAAGCTCTCATGGTTGTGTAAGAATTTCAAGAGAAGATGCAAAATATTTGTACGCAAGAATTGAAATCGGAACACCTGTTTTATTACATAGTGATAACAATGCTGTATTTTTAGGCTTTGGAGACAGCAGCAATATCAATATGTATATTAATTATTCTTATTCAAATCTCTATAAGATTCTTCCTGAAAGGTATAACAAATTATATGAAGGAAGATATTTTATCGAACCGTTGAAAAAAGTTTTGATTGGTAAAAATAATGTCTTCCATAATGGTCTGCCGATTGGTGACTCAAAAAGAATTCCCGAAAAGCAGCTTGTTCTTCCCGGTTCTTTAGATACTTATTATGCTGTGCAGGATGTTCTTAGAGTAAAATCTTATCGGAAGATTTGATGGAGGATAGATAACAAATTAATCCAAATCTTTATCAGGCAATAATTGTTTGAAATTTCTAATCGATAAAATGAGCACTCCTTTAGTCTCAACCCGATATATTATTCTATACTCTCCTATGAATACTTCACGGATTTCTTCTCTATTTGATTCCGGAACTTTTCTTCCTCGATCTGGATATTTTGATAATGTTTCAACCTTCTTAAAAATTCTTTCAGCCATTTTGTGAGCAGCAGAGTTGTTTTCTTTAGCAATGTATTCAAAGATATTTTCCAATCTCTCAACTGCTAAAGGTGACCATAATATTTTCACTTTCAGGATCTCTTTGCAAATTTTTTCTTTACTTCTTTGTGAGAAATTTCGAGACCACTGCTAATTTGTGCTTCAGCTAATTTAATATCTTCCAAAACTTCTATTTTATCTATCATTGCTTCATACTCGGAAACATCTAATAATATTGCAGCGCTTTTACCATTTTGGGTGATAATTAAAGGTCTTTTGGTCTTTTTAACTTTATCAAAATAAAAAGCTACTTTTGAACGAAATTCAGAAAGCGGCTGAATATCTTTATCTAATTGAATTCTGGTCATGTATTCTCCTTGTACATTTATTGTCCAGTTAAACGTACAATATTTTGCACAACTAATCAACTTCAAAATATTTTTTATTTGGGATTTTTTTACTCCCCAGCCTTGGCAAGATTATCTATATATTGGCGAGCAATGATCACCAAAAGGAACCTGATAACACTGAACGATGGATGGGATTTTTTATCCTAAATGAATTAACAAAAAAATTTATAAATTGCCGAAACAATTTTCTGATAAATCTAAAAGAAATTATTAATGAAGTATTTACTTCTGTTATTCATTTTACTTATTACTTCCGGGTGTGAAAGAAAAGAAAATGCTGTTTCTTCAGAAAAAAATAATGCGGTAGTGATAAAAAATCTTGTTTCTCAAGCTATAGATAGCAATGCAGTTGCCAATAATAAACTTGCAAACCTGATTGATTATTCTCTTCCGGTTATGAATAACTATAATTCAATAATAGTTGACAGCATAATTGCTGATAATAAAACTTACTATTATGTGCTGCTTGAAAATCCGAACCCACTATATAATAAGTTTGCAGTTTATGATTCCCTGCTTATGCCTCTTCTTATTGATAAATCTTTAAATGGAAATATCTTTTTAGAAAAGATTAATACAAATGGAGAAGAATTCATAAAAGTAGAGGAAGCATATCTTTCAAAAGATACTTTGGTATTGAACAGACTTTCTTTGTATTTGGCAGATGCATCCGGTGTTTCATTAGTTTTCAGAACTCATACTAAGTTTGCTAAACCTGAAATAGAATATTTTCAGGATATTATTGAGATATCTGATACTCTTACTCTGATAAAAACAAGGATCAGCAGTTCAGAAAAATCAGATTTAAATAATAAAGAAGATAATTTCAGTTATGATCCTTCAACAAGAAAATATTTATCAACTCAGAATTTATTTGATGAGTTTATAAAGAAAGAAATTGAAAGCTTTAACTATAAGCCAGGTAAAGAACAATTAATTGATCCGAATTTACTTAAGTAATTGAAATTAAGATATTTAAATTTTGAATTACCACGACCTTTAGGTCGTGGATTTCCTGAACTCAGCATCCATTGGGCTTTAGCCACATTTGGGCTAAAGCCCCAGATTATTTAGTTAATTTGGTCCCCGACATAAATGTCGGGGCTATTTAAAATTACAATTTGTGTATCATCAATTATTAATAATAATGTACAAACTTTTACTTTTTCTTAAAAAAACAGACAATAAGGAAATTACTAATCTTTTTAACGATTATACATTAAAATATCTTTCTGAAATAAATGGCAGCGAAGTTAAAGCTGCAGATGTTGAGAGTAGTCTTTTAATGGAAACAAAATACATAAAGTTTTGCGAGGCTGCTGTATCATCAAAAGAGGAATGGGATAAAAAGATGAACTCGCGTGCAGGTAAAGAATTGAATAAGCATCTCATGGATTTTCACCAGTTTATAGATTTAATTTTTGTTAATTACCCGGATGAATGATGAACATATATTTAATCAGGCATGGCAATGCAGAATCAATCTCTACGGCAAAATCAGATTTTGATAGAAAATTAACATTAAAAGGAAAAGAATCTTTAAGAAAAGCTGCCGAAGGCTGGAAGGAAATAATAAAATCATTTGATATCATTGCATCTTCCCCGCTTACCCGTGCAATGCAGACTGCAGAGATAATTGCAGCAGTTTTTAATTACAAAGAAAAAATAATTACGGATAAAAGAATTACAAGCGGATGTAAACCAGAAGACTTAATAGATTTTGTAAGATCATTTGATGAAGATGATATTGCAGTAGTTGGTCATGAACCTGATATGTCACGGAACCTTTCAGCATTAGTTTCATCTTCGGGAATGTATGCAGAATTCAAAAAAGGTTGTATTGCAAAAATAAATTTTGAAGGAAAAGTCAGAGCTTCGGGAGGTACATTAGAATTTCTTATTCCGTTAGAGATATTTAAATAAAAAAATCGGGAAACCGATTACATGAGCTTGTGCTTACCGCTGCTTCCTTCCGGACCTGACG
>JAUSIA010000432.1 GCA_030648225.1 Ignavibacteria bacterium
GATTGATTCGTCCCGATGTTGTTTGGTTCGGAGAATTTCTTCCCGTTGATCAATTCCAGTTATCGGAAAAAGCTGCGAAGAATTGTGATGTGTTTTTTATTGTGGGAACTTCTGCAGTGGTTTATCCCGCTGCGTCTTTAATATTTACTGCAAAGCAGAATGGAGCTTATCTTGTGGAAATTAATATTGAAGAGACGGAGATATCAGATATTGCGGATCTATCTTTCTTCGGACCTTCCGGAAAAATTCTTCCTGGAATAATGAAGGAAGTTAAATCTTCCTTAATGTGAATTCTTCAAGCCGACTTTTTTGCAAAGCTTCTGAAGTTCCTTATGCTCTGAATCTCCCAGCACATTCATTTCATCTTTTACGGCGGAAAGAAATTCCGGGAAAATTTTATCCATTAAATTCTTTCCTGCCTTGGTTAGATGAATAGTAAAATATCTTCTGTCTTCTTTACCGCGGACTCTTTTAACATAGCCCTGTTTTTCAAGATTATCTATAACAAGAGTTATATTACCGCCGCTCCTGAAAACCTTTTCACCGATATTCTTTTGAGTTAATGGACCGGAATGATAAAGAGAATCAAGAACATAAAACTGGCTTTCAGTTATTTCACTCGTGTTTATTATAGAAGATATCCTGCTTCTCACCGAATCAGCAGCCCTGGTTAATTTAATAAATGAGTTAAGAGTATTAACTTCTTTTTTTGTTCCTTTATATTTTGTTCCCATAATAAAAGTCACTTTTATTTATTTAAATTTTACTTCTTGGTGACAGCAAGCTTAATATCCCTGTGAAAATTGCTGCACCTATTATTGCCCATAAAACAGGGAAAGCAACATCACCAATGTTTAATACAAAAATTTCACTCAATCCCAATTCACGTGCTATCCAGGTGCCAAGTAATGCACCTACAAATCCAACAACAATTGAAAGAAAACATCCTCCTCTTGAAAACCCTGTAAGAGCCTGACCAATTGAACCGGTTATCCCGGCAATTAAAAGAAGAAGCAGAAATTCTACTACAGTCATAAAATTTATTTTTGTTTAAGGATAATTAACTCCATTCACTCTCGCACTGCTTAAAGTTAAACCAAATCTGAACCTTATTGATTCCACAAGCCCTACTCCTGGTGCATAACGGTTAAATTCATAAACATCTGATACAGACCTGTTATCCATAAAAACTTCAATTACATTATTAAAACTTCCTGCCTCAACCAGCGTGGAAATATTTCTTTGCTTAATGTACCCATAAAAATCTGCATATGAATCCCATTCTTCATGAATCGGTCTTTCAAAATCAATATAGATGTAATCGTTACCTTCATAATAAATCAATACAACATTGTCTTCAGCAATCCTGAAGTAGTTAGTATCTTTAGTTCCATCTGAAAAGGTTCTGACTCGTTCAAAATAAACATGTTCACCAAAAACTTTTGTGTCAGTAATCTCATATATCAAAACAGTACTATCGGATGAGTTTTTAAATGTCCATCTGTTTCCAACCTGCAGAGGAAAATATTCTGCTGTTAAAACAGGCATTAAAGGTGAATTTTCCCTGTTACAGGAAATGAAGGATAAGACTGGAATTATAAGGATAAGTAACTTTTTCATTCTAAAAGCTTTAATATTAAGTTAAAATTCAAATTAACAATAAAAATATATCAGTAAAGGTCATAATCGGGTGTGAGCTTTATTATAAGTGTGATGTTTAAGTGTGTAAAAGATTAAAAAAATTTAGAGCGGTTAATAAAAAATTTATCTTTTAGATTAAAAATTATTTTCTGATATTTGACGCCAATCATATATGTTGATGGTTTATGTCTGTTATAAAAAAATATTTCAAATGGCTCTGGAAAAATGAGGACAAATCTAAATAATAAATTATATAAGAAGATTAATGCGAAAAGATATTCTAAAAAACATTCGTTGAGTGGATTGTAAAACAGAAATAAAATGTCATTCCGCACTTGATGCGGAATCTCAAAGCTTAATTTCCTTTAAAAAATAGATACCGGATCAAGTGCGGAATGACATTTCTTTACTTTTGAGACAGTCCCTTAAAAATATTACAGAAGTTAAGGATTAATATCTTCTTCCGCCCCGCCCTCTTTCTTTCTGCGGTCTTGCTTCATTAACACTAATTCTTTTACCTTTAAGCTCAAATGTGTTCAGCTCAGTAAGTGCTTTTTGAGCTTCAGCTTTTCCTGGCATTTCAACAAAGCCAAATCCCTTTGATGTCTGGCTAAACATATCACGGATAATTTTAACACTGCTTACTCTTCCATGCTTGGAAAAAAGTGTTTTAAGTTCCTCTTCCTTTACATCAGATGCTAAGTTGCCGACAAAAATATTCATTTTATTCTCCTTTTAATTAGATATTGATAAAATAATAACCCGGCCTGCAGATAATGTCTGTTTACATTTCATTACGATAGATAAAAAATAACTTAACCGGTTTAATTGCCGCTGTATAAAAAGTTAGGATTAGATAGTGAGGATTTTTAGAAGTTCACTTAATCTTAATTTTCTTCTCAGGACACCTTTAAAGTAGCCTAATTAAAATATAATTACAAGTTATTAGGCTTAGCATAATTGGGCGAGTGAGAAATCTTACAACACAAAAATAAATCTCTCCTTCTTTCCCTCTCCTTCTATAGTTTTATTTAATTAATAACTGCAGCGATACTTTTATTTATATTTGTGAAATTATTTTTGTACAAGTTTTAATCAAATGCTTTCAAGATATTTTCAGCTGCAGAAAATTTCAGGGTATGATTCAAAGATGCTGCGTCATAATTTGCTGATGCATATTTATGAGGGTGCAACATTTATTTTTGCAATGAGTTTCATAACAGTAAACACTATTCTGCCTGTTTTCATCCAGAGGATAGGCGGGAATGCAATTGCTGTAGGTTCGGTAACGGTTTTGTGGACATTAGGATTAAATCTGCCCCAGTTACTCTTTGCAAGATTTTTCCATCATAAAGGAAAAGTAAAACCTGATGTTCTCCGCTATGGATTAATTTTCCGTCTCAACTTTATTATTATAAGTTTTGTCTGCTCAATGTTCCTTGGAAACTTAAACAGCTCTCTTTCCGTTCCTTTAATGCTCTTTCTTATTTTCATTGCAGCAATCGCTGGAAGCAGCTCAGGTCTCTTCTGGTACGATTTCTTTTCAAAAACAACACCGGTTAAACTAAGAGGCAGGCTTCTTTCTATCCGTTTATTATTGGGTTCCGCACTTGGAATGCTGGGAGGATCAGCAGTAGCAGTAGTACTCTCTTCAATTGTTTTTCCACATAATTTTGCATTGTTATTCCTGATCAGTTTCCTGCTTACAATGTTATCGCTTTACTTTTTAACCCGGTTGAAAGAACCAGCAGAAGCAGAACTGGTCTCTCCAGGTATTGAACTTGCTACTAAAGTAATTCCGCTTTCACTGAGAGAAATATTAATACGTTCCA
>JAUSIA010000457.1 GCA_030648225.1 Ignavibacteria bacterium
ATTTCTCAATCAAATCTTTATATGTAATTAAAGAAATTCCTCTTTCGCTGAAAACATTTTCTTTTACTGCTGATAAAAGCGCATTGAGCTCAGCATTTCTGTGTCTGTTCATTTGCTTTAGCCCGAAAGTGTTCATATCAATCATAGCTCCAAGCTCATCATTATCTTTCCCAATGTGGCAGACAAGCAGGTTGATCTGACCTGTCTCCAGGCTGTCGAGCTTATTCATTAAATGATTTTTCTTTTCATCAAAGCTAAAGAAATACATGCTTTCAAGATCAGCTTCACCAAAGTAACGGGAGACTGCAAGATTGTATTCTTCGGCAAGCTTTTCAACAATCTTTCTTAATTCAGGTTTATCAACTGCGGTTCCCATATGATAATCAAGATAGGAAATATTCAATCCGCTCTTTAATGCTTTTTCAATCTGTGCACGAAGTTCAATTTCCACTTCTTCAGGCTTTGGATTGTTTGCAAAAAATGTTGCACGTGAAGGAAAGAAATATCCGAGTGAATCAACAAGAGAAGGAACTGCGCTTCTGCCTGCAACAGGTCCCCAGCGATAGTTTTTCCACTCTGAGTTTAATGTGAGATGAAGCCCTGTACATATCCGGGGATTATTTTTTAAAAGATTCACTGCTTCTTCAAACCAGGGACATGGAACCATAACAGAAGCCGAAAAAATTAATCCAGCATCAATCAGCTCTTTAGCAGCAAGGTTAACTGAATGAGACATTCCGATATCATCACATCTTATCAACAGTATTTTTTCATTGGATTCAGTTTGAGAAAAAGATAAGCTGAAGAAAGAGATAGAAATTAAAAAAGAGAATAGATTTTTTTTCATAATTTCTCTGAAGGTTTAAGATGAACTTAGTGAAAGTTACAAAATTAAAAAATGTGAGGCTCATCTTGAGGTGAGCCTCGCTTAACATCCTCTTATTTTTCCAGTATTGTCGTGTTACTGACAAATCTTTAGATTTGTAAAGTAATTTCAATAATTTCAGTTTGATAAACTATAATACATTAAATAGAATTCTCATTATAAGGTTAAGCTCTCTCGGAGATATTCTTCTTTCCACTCCTCTTGTAAGATCTTTAAAGAAAAAATATTCTCACATTCATATAGATTTTTTATTAAGAGAAGAATACAGGGATATTTATAAACACAATCCATACATTAATAAACTTTTTATTTTGGAGAGAGAGAGTAAAATCATCCCTGAAGAACTTAGTTCTACAAAGTACGATCTCATAATTGATCTGCAAAATAATTTCAGATCAGCCGGAATAAAAAAGAAAATAAAATCTGAAGAAGTAAGAGTATTCAATAAAAGAACTATTGATAAGCTTCTCCTCGTTAATTTCAAAATAAATAAACTGAAAGATGCAGAACAGATTCCTGTCAGGTATGCAAACTCATTAGAAAATTTTCAGTTGGATGAGGAGAGACTTGATCTTTTTACTGGTGATATTAAACCCGTAATAAAAGGGAAAGAAAAAAAATATACCTGCCTGCCGGCAAGGCAGGTTGGTTTCGCTCCAGGTTCACGCCATTTCACTAAAACCTGGCCCAAAGATTATTATGTAAGCCTCGGAAAAAAATTAAACGATGAAGGATATACAATTGTCTTATTCGGGGGGAAAGATGATAAAGATTTGTGTAAGGAGATGTCAAAAGAAATTCCCGGTTCGATTGATTTAAGTAATGATAATGATTTACTATCAACAGCAGTAAATATGAAAGAATGCATGGCAGTTGTTTGCAATGACTCCGGTTTAATGCATGCTGCCTGTTCAATGAAAGTTCCTGTTCTTGCTTTTTTCGGATCAACTGTGCGTGAATTTGGTTTTACTCCTTTCAGGAATAAGAATTTAATTTTAGAGAACAATACATTAACTTGCAGACCTTGTTCGCATATCGGGAGAGCGCACTGCCCTAAAAAACATTTTAAATGTATGCTTGAGGTTACTCCCGAATTAGCATTCAGTAAACTTATTGAGTTAATTAATTCCTGATGAAAAAAATCTGGTTTTTATTTTATAATATTATAATCATACCTGTCTTATATATTTCCTTACGCATAATGGGATTATTTAATGCAAAAGTCAGGAGAGGTTTAAAGGGAAGAAAAAGAATTTTTGAAAATATAGTTATTGATGCTGCAGCGTTAAACAAATCGAAAAAACTCGTCTGGTTTCATTCATCATCGCTGGGAGAGTTTGAACAGGCAAAACCTATTATCGAAGAGCTGAAAAAAAGAAAAGATATAAATGTACTTGTAACATTCTTCTCTCCTTCAGGATTTGAAAATTCAAGAATATATCCTTACTCCAACCTTGTTTCTTATATTCCTTTTGATACTGTAACCAATGCAGAGAACTTTATAAATATAGTTAAACCGGATCTTGCAGTGATCATGAGATATGATATCTGGCCTAATCATATATGGAAAATGAATAAAGCAAAGATTCCCTCTTTTCTTGTTGACGCAACAATGAAAGAAAATTCTCTCAGGAAAATTCCCTTGATCAAAAATTTTCACGAAAATCTTTTTAATAATATTACACGGATTCTTACAGTCTCTGAAGCAGATGTAAAAGGATTTAAAGAATTCGGATGTTCTGATAAGCAATTAAGTGTTGTAGGAGATACAAAATTTGACAGAGTTCATCAGAAAAGTATTAAAGCTAAAGAAAGCAAACTGATAAAAGAAGAATTTCTAAAAAACAAAAAGGTAATTGTAGCAGGCAGCACCTGGTCCGCTGATGAAGATATACTTTTGCCTGCCTTTGTTAAATTAACAAAATATGTTGAAGATGTTTTTCTGATTATTGCACCGCACGAACCAACGCTGCTTCACATAGAAGGTATTGAAAACGAACTTTATAAATTCGCGAAGACAATAAGATTCTCACATCTTCATAACTATAAGGATGAAAAAGTAATTATTGTTGATTCAATAGGAATTCTTATGACTCTCTATTCTTATGCTGATGCTGCTTTTATTGGCGGGGGATTCAAGTATAATGTGCATAATGTTCTTGAAGCTGCAGTATATGGAGTTCCCGTTCTTTTCGGACCTAAAATAGAAAACTCTCAGGAAGCTAAAGAGTTGCTCAAAAGAGGCGGAGGAATTCTTGTTAAAGATAAAAAAGATACTTATAAGCAGCTTAGAACTTTATTCATAGATGAGAACCAGAGAAAGACTAAAGCTGATATATCTTTTAACTATGTTGAAGAAAATTTAGGAGCAACTGAGAAGATTATTAATGAAATTTACAGAGTGATTTGAATGCAAGAGCAAGAGCAAGTTCATGATCAAGTTCAAGTTCAAGAAGTTAAAAGTTTACTTGCACCTATTCTTCTACTTGAACTTACTCTTGAACTTGAACTTTCAAATATCTTTCTCTCAGAATTTTCAGATGATGAGCTTCGTGTCCGGCAATAATAAATAATAAAGCAAATACAGTAACTTCAGAATTATTTGCAACACCTCTTTGCTTTAACATTTCTTCACTAAAATTTATGAATTGTAAAAGATTAGCTTCGCGCAGCAATCGCAATTCTTCTGTAATATCTGAAAGTTTTCTTTTATTAAAATCACCTTTGCCCGTATAAATTTTTTCATCCCAGCCTGGAAGAGATTGTTTTTCTCCTCTTGAAATTGCAAGTGCTCTATAAGAAAAAATTCTTTCAGCATCAATTAAATGTCCGGCAACTTCTTTAATACTCCACTTCCCTTCTGCATAAGCATAAAGCGCTTTTTCTTCAGATATTGAATTCAATAGTTTATTTGTTTCATTTAATTGATTCTCCAATTGAACTAATACATCTCCGGTTACATTCTTTATGTACACGGAATAATAAGGTGCATAATCATTTTCAGATGGATGAAGCATTTTATTCTCCATTTTTTATCAATATTGTTTTAATCTTTCCCCATATCTATTAAGTCTGCAGTCTGCAATTTTATCTTTTAATTTATCGCCAACTGAAGATTGCCAACTGCTTACTGTACATTGCTTACTACCTGCAACCAATAACCAATCTCACTCCCTTACTCCCAGATTTTAACTTCAAATACTCCATCTGAAGTAGCAACTCCGCGGTACATACCTTGCGAATTGAAAGGCATTGCATAATTTCCATCTTTATCAACTGCGATTATTCCACCATCATCTTTTTTAAGTATTTTGAATATAACTTCATCAGCAGCCTGCTTCAGGGTCATTCCTTTATATTCCATTAATGCAGAAACATTATAAGCAACAGTATGCCTTATAAATTCTTCTCCAATACCAGTACCTGAAACTGCACAGGTTTTATTGTTAGCATAAGTGCCGGCATTTATCAATGGTGAATCCCCGATTCTTCCCACCATTTTATTTGTTCTTCCACCGGTTGAAGTTGCGGCTGAAAGATTTCCTTTCAGATCAAGTGCAACACAACCGACAGTACCTTTAACTTTTTCTTTAGCTTTTAAATACTCCCGGTATCTTGGTTCAGTATCAAAATAAGTATTAGGAACAATCTCCAATCCCATCTCTTCTGCAAACTTATCCGCACCTTCACCACCTAAGAGAACATGCTGAGTTTTTTCCATTACAAGTCTTGCAAATGTAATGGGATTTTTAACTCTCTTAATTAAAGTTACTGCACCCGTTGAAAGATTACTTCCATCCATAATTGAAGCATCAAGCTCGTGAGTTCCTTCCGAAGTATAAACGGCACCTTTACCTGCATTAAATTGGGGATCATCTTCTAAAAATCTTACTACTTGTTCAACAGCGTCAAGACTTGATCCTCCTTTTTCAAGAATTTCTTTTCCCATCCTTAGTGCCTCTGAAAGAGATTTCAGATATCCTTCTCTAATAGAATCGGGCATTGATTT
>JAUSIA010000464.1 GCA_030648225.1 Ignavibacteria bacterium
ACTGTTGAGCTTAAATCCGATTTAAGAAATGCAGATTTTTATCTTGTCCAAACAGATGTAACTCTTCCTGAAATTGTTGTTCTTCCCGGAGAAAATCCTGCACTTGAAATAATAAGAAAAGCAATTAAAAGAAAAAGAGAAAGGAATGAAAAAATATTCAGCTATAAATTTGAGGCTTATACCAAAGCTGTAATAAGAACCCCTAATGAAATAGAAGCAGGCAGCAATACTATTGATGTAAGTATCGGGGATGAAGATACGTTAATAATAGCCGGTATAATTGAAAACGAAAGCAAAGGATATTTTCAGAAACCGGATAATTATAAAGAGATAATTTCTGCAAGAAAACAGACTGTTAATTTTCCTCCCTCAATAAATATTTTAACCGGCGGAAGGATAATGCAGAATTTTTATAATGATGAAATAAGCTTTCTTGGTTTATATTTACCAGGACCATTAGCCGATAATTCATTAGATTACTACTATTTTTATATTGAAGAGACAGTTGCGATTGATGATAAGACAGTATATAAAATTCATATTACCCCGGATGATGAAAGCGATCCCGGTTTCACAGGCAGCATTTTTATTCTTGATAAAACGTATGACCTGATAAAAGTTAATCTCAATCTTAATGAAGCAGCAAACCCGGGAGGAATTTTTGATACCGTAAATGTGTTCCAGCAATTTTCCTCTTATGATGAAGCTCTTTATATGCCGGTTGATTACCGCCTTTTTGCTATAGCAAACTATCTTAACATTTTCAGATTTGGCTTTGAGCTTAATACCATCCTTTATGATTATAATATTAACCAGGATATAGATGAAAGTATTTTTAATAAAGCTATAATTACTGTTCAACCGCAGGCGGATGAAAAGGATTCTCTCTACTGGACGTCAACACAAACAATCCCAGCTACCGAAGAAGAAACAAAAGCTTATGACCGGATAGATAGTATTAAAAATATTCCACGAACCTTCTGGGATGATTTTTCAATCTTATCAACAAGAATGAGATTAGCCGATAATTTTGAAATAACTACTCCTTTAGGGATTTATCATTTTAATAGTGTTGAAGGACATGCAATTGATTATGGTTTCTTTTTAAATAATGCTTTCGAAAGAAGATTTAACTCATCTTTAAAATTTTCCTATGGTTTTGCAGATGAGAAATTCAAAACAGATTTTAATGGCTCTTACCTGTTTGGAGATTACAGAACGTATGAGTTAGAGTTTAACGCTTTTAGAGGGATTAATATTTTGTTTAGTGAATCGGATGCTGGTCAGTATTCTGAGTTAGTCGAATCCATATCAGCATTATTTTTTAAAAATTCAATTAATGATTACTTCTATTCAAAGGGGTTTGATATTAAGTTTACTGGCGATGTATTCCCCGTTTTAAGTTTAAGTATTGGTTATATAAATCGTACCGATAACAATGCATATAATAATACTGACTTCTCATTCTTTAAAAAGGATAAAAAATATTCTGTCAACTCTCCGGTTTATGAAACTAAAATTAATGCAATTGCAGCAGGGTTCGGGTTAGATTTCAGAAACTTTATTGAAGATGGATTTTTCAGGAGAAGAGTTTTTTCAAGCGATTCATATATAACTTTTGGAGGAAATGTTACATTTTCAAATTCGGATCTTTTAAGGAGCGGGGTAAATTTTACAAAGTATGATCTAAACAGTTATGCAAGAATAAGAACTTTCAGGAATAGCGTTTTAAGTTTAAAAACAAACTTCGTTTATAGTGATGGTAAAGTACCTTACCAAATGCTCTATATTTTAGCAGGAAATATAGATTATATATCACGCAGTTTCACATTCAGAACAATAGGATATAATGAAGCCGCTGGTGACAGAATAGCTGCTGCCAGTCTTGAACACGATTTTGGAAATGAATTATTCAGGTGGCTTGAAATACCGGGTTTGAAAGATTGGGACATTCTTCTTAATACTTTTTTTAATGCTGCTTATACAGACATAAGTGATGAAAGCAGATCTATACTGGTTGTTAAACAAGAAGTTTTTAGAAATCCGTTTTATGAAATCGGATTTGGAATCGGTCATCAATTAATTCCTCTCCAGCTTGAATTTGCATGGAAGCTAAACCACAGGGATGGCAGCAATTTCAGGATTGGAATTAATTCTTTTATTAATTGAATCACCGCTCATTGAGAGATGGGGTATGAGCAAAACGGCATTTCGCTCTACACAGTTTAAAAAACAAAAGCGCTCAAAAGAGAGCGCTCAAAAGGAGTGAAGGAAAGAACCCAAATAATTTTTTATTTCTTTGGTTTGGCTTCGCTTACAATAATGTTACGACCTTTCAGCTCTGAATTATTTAGAGCCTGAATCGCATTATTGGCATCAGTTTCATTTTCCATTTCAACAAAACCGAATCCTCTTGATTTACCGGTCTCACGATCGGTAATGACTTTAGCAGAAACAACCTTACCATGAGCTTCAAAAGCAGTTCTCAGGGTATCATCATTAACTTCCCAGGGGAGACTCCCCACGAACAATTTAGTACTCACTACCTTACCTCTAACGAATATTACACAAAAATAAAGCGGTTCTAAAAAACCGCAGAAATAAAATAGTATTATTAATGAATAAAACAAAAAGAAAAATTATAAAATATTAAAAAATTGTAATAGGAGGCAGGTTACTTAATTACATCATTTATTGCTTCAGTTAAGCTCTCTACACCTGTAATTTTAATTGCAGATGAAGTAAACTTTAACCCTTTTGCATTATTTTGCGGTATTACAACCCTCTTAAATCCCAATTTTTCCGCTTCCTGAATCCTTTTTTCAATATAACCTACACTTCTTACCTCGCCCCCTAATCCTATTTCTCCAATTAAAACAGTTTTAGCGTTTATTACTTTATCCATTAAGCTTGATGCAATACTACTGCATACGGCAAGATCTACAGCAGGTTCATCTATCTTTACTCCTCCAGCCATATTAAGAAAAACATTATTTGCTGATAACCTGAGTCCGCTCCTTTTTTCAAGAACAGCAAGAAGAATTGAAAGTCTCCTATAATCAAACCCTGTGGCAACTCTTTGCGGGTTGCCGAAGTTTGATGGAGTAACAAGAGCCTGAACTTCAAGAAGGATCGGTCTTGTTCCTTCTATGCTTGAAGTAATGGCAGAACCGGAAATATCTTTCTCTCTTTCACTTAAAAATACCTCACTTGGATTTTTAACTTCAGTTAAACCATCTTCATGCATCTCAAATATTCCAATTTCATTTGTGCTGCCGAAACGGTTCTTCTGTGCCCTTAAAATCCTGAATGCATGATGAGATTCACCTTCAAACTGAATTACAGTATCAACCATATGCTCAAGAACTTTTGGTCCTGCTATAAATCCTTCCTTGGTTACATGCCCTACAATGAGTATTGAGATATCATTTTTTTTTGCTATCTCCATTAAGTGAGAAGTGCATTCACGAATTTGTGTAATTGTCCCTGGAGAATTATCCAATTCACTTCTGTATATGGTTTGAATGGAGTCAATGATAACCAGAGAAGGAGAGAGAGAATTAATTGCAGCTATGATAATATTTAGATCAGTTTCA
>JAUSIA010000478.1 GCA_030648225.1 Ignavibacteria bacterium
TTTTCGTTGTAGAAATTTATGACAGGATAATTTTCTGAAGGAATTTCTATTTCGGATAGTGATTTATACTTACTCTCTTTTTTTTTTGGCGGTCTTAAATAGTTTGCGGGTTGTGATGTTAGGGAAAAATCTACAACTACACCTTTCTGTGGTTGGATGCGATATTCAGCATTGAACTGACCTTCGGTATGACCAATATTAGGAGTGATTGTTATCTTACCACCATAAAATAAACCTTCCGAATTTTCTTTCCTCTTTAAATTAATCAGACCAGTTGAATTCTCTTTTAATACATCAGAAACATTTTTGCTCTGCTGTGAAACAGGTTCGCCTAAAATGAAAAGAGATGTTATTCCTAAATCCTCAATTGCCTCACAAGTTTGAATAAAAGCTTCCTTTAATTTGTTAATATCATTATAACCTACAAAAGGAGTTAATTCATCAAACACAATTTTACCAGGCTGGTATTGCTCAACTACAGAAATTATATCCTGCAAATATCCTGCAAGGTATTTATCCGGTTCAGAGCTCAAATCTTTTTCGGAAGGAAGATTTGTACGTATTACTATGACCTGGTTTTGATCCATAAAATGCTGAAGATCAAAATTAATTGCAGCAGCATTAATCATTAAATCTTTAGGGCGCATGTTGGTAAAATATAAACAAACAGTCTGTTGATTTACTGCTTCTTTTGTGAATTGTAATCCGAGAAGAGTTTTTCCTGATTTTCGTGGACCTACAAGTAAATACGTACTACAACTGTAGAATCCACCCCAGGTATCATCTACGAAAGAGATTCCGGAGGAGGTTAATTGTATCTTTCTCATGAATAAGTTTGAATATTGCCTTCACAAAGCCAAATTTTATGCCTGTGAAGAAACCCTATTATTGAATATTTAGTTGATTAATCTGTCCCAAAATCAATACAAAATAAAATTCTGTATTTGAATGTGACACTTTTATTGAAAAATAAACTCGAAGTAAACGTTTTTTTAAATAAATTTACTTTATGCAAAGAGGCCAAAACGAAATCAATTTCTTAGCTAAATTGGATTTGTACTCACCTTCTATTACATAAGGATGTAATTAAACATAAATTGAATATGAGGAGTGGAATCAATATTTATTAACCCTTCGATTTATGAGGATAAAATAGAAGAGAAAACAGTCTTTGCAAAAAAGAGTAAAGATTTAAACTAAATCTTTAAAATCCTCCTTTGTCTTATCAAAATTAGTTTTCATTACATCATCCCAAACAGGTGAACTCACGCCGTAACCCTTCCCGGAATCCTGGAAATGATGCCTCATATGATGCTTCTTAAGTATCAGGAAAAATCTGTTCTTTATTGCAAAATGATGAACAGCATAATGAGTCAAATCATAAAACAAATAACCAATTATAAATCCTATAAAAAATGGTGCAACAAGGTCACTTCCCAATATAGCTCCAAATAAAAAATAAAAAAGAACTGCTAAAGGAATACTTACAGATGGAGGCATTACTAAACGTCTTGAGTCACTTGGATAATCATGATGAACACCATGAAAAATGAAATGTATTTTTTCTCCGAATTTTGATTTGGGTTCATAATGGAAAATAAATCTATGAAGAGTGTATTCAGCTAAAGACCAAACTACAATACCAAACACAATAATACTGAAGATAGTTATGAAAGAAAACTTAAAGCTGAATATAGATTTATATAAGAAAAATAAAATTACCGGAACATACACTATTAAAGGAACTGCCGGATGAACCCTTGATAGTGATTCCATGAAATCACTTTTAAACATCCTTTCAGTTTCATCCTTATTAGATATAAAATTCTTTGCCATAGTTTATTATCCCTAATTAATTAACCTGCCTGATAGTAATTTAATAATTTTTCAAAAAGAATAAAATGAACCATTTATTAAATCAATAATCAAAATTAACAAATTATTAAAAGGAAAAAATATTACTGAACACAGTAAAATTTATTTAATATTAAAGTTAAAGTTTCCATTTTTTATTCCATTTCTTCGTTTTTATCTTTTTATAGCGAATAGCGGAATCTGACCGTAAAAAACTTAACTCTTACTTGTTTTAACCTGGTCAATTATCAGGTTATTTATTTCACCTGGTTCAACAGGAGTTTTTCTTATAGATGGTTTGTATACTGCATTTGAATCTGCAGTTGCTAATTTAATCTTTCCCTCTTTTAAATATTTATACAACAAATCATTTTCTATCAAATAATAAAATTGTTTTCTGAATTCATCCAGAGAAATTCCGCATGTTGCAGCATACTTGGCAAGTTCATGCTGATCATCAAAATCAGCCTGGTTTAACCTAAGCATATATCTTCTTGCTATGTAAAAAGTTTCAGAGCCCGGGTCAACCATTCTTACTCTTGTTCTTCCGGTAGCAGGATCTATAATATCATTAAAATATAAGGGAACAAAATATCCATTCTGGATTGACACCATTGCACCGCTTCCCCCATTCAGAATAAACTGAGCAGCAGTAAAACCAAGATCACGCGTATATTCCATATCAAAAGGAATAGGATCTGCACAACGTAATTCATAACCAATATTCTTGGCAACAATGGATGTCTTAATTCCAAATTGCTTTAATCTTTCCTGAACTTTGTATTTAAGAATTTCGCCAAAATTAACTTCGGCAATTCTTATGTTATCATGCGCATCCCTTTCAATATCAACTAATGATTCAAGATCTTCTGTAGCTAATCTTTCAACAAGTCCTTCAGCAAGAATTGCAACGCCATCGCTTCTGCCGTAACTTAATCTTTTAATAATTGCACCAACCAAAACATCAACAATATGAGAAAGTTTAATAACTTCACCCGGAAATTCTTCTGGGATAATTGTTAAAGTTGCACCTGTTGCCTTTCCAATGCCTAGTGCAAGATGTCCTGCTTTTCTTCCCATTGAAACAACAAAATACCATCGGGAAGTTGTTTTTGCATCTACCATAAGGTTTTTTACAAGTTCAACACCAATATGTCTTGCAGTCTGAAAACCAAAAGTAGGAATGCCATGAGGCAGGTCAAGATCATTATCAATTGTCTTAGGGACGTGAACAACTTTTATTCTATCAGCAGCCATTTCATCTAACTTTAATGCACTGAAAGCTGTATCGTCTCCACCAATTGTTATAAGCTTATCAACGTTGAGTCTTAGTAATGATGTTATAGTATTCTCAAGATGTTTTTTATCTTTGGTAGGATTTGATCTCGAAATTCCAATATAAGAACCACCTCTGAAATGTATACGACTGACGTTATCAATCGTTAATTCTTTAACATGAGAAATATCTCCATTCATCAGCCACTTAAAGCCATCTCTAATTCCTAAAACTTCTACACCTTCAACAATAGCGCGAATAGTAGAGGCACCAATAACACTATTAATTCCCGGGGCAGGTCCCCCGCCAACTAAAATCGCAAGCTTCTTAGGGGCTGACATTTTTTCTTCTCCTATCTTGATTCATCGTTCGCATAGGTTTAAGCCATATGCCGCAAGTATATTTCTTGCTACTCAAGTTTTATTGTTCAATAGCCCCGACATTTATGTCGGGGACAAAAAGAACTCTAATAACCAGGGCTTTAGCCCAAATTGTCTTAAAATTGCTGCTAAAGCTAATAGTTTTGAGTTTTATTATTCCACGATCTAAAGGTCGTGGCTATTTAAGTTATTCAAATATCTATTTTGCCAAACTTCAATTACTTAATTAAGAATTTTCAACTTGGCAAATTTAAGCATCAACTGTTTTACATTATTCCCTTCAAATACTACAGTAGCTTTCAACATATCACCCGCACCCGTGACCTGAGTAACTTTTCCAAGACCGAATTTCTCATGCATTACCCTGCTTCCAGGTTTTACAGATTTATTATCCTGATCAAAATCATCGTAATCAACAGTTTCAAAATACTCATAGTAAATTTCCTTTTTGGATTTTCTATGAGACTTCCTGCCAATGCTTCCATTAACTTCTTTAAGAACAGAAGGTTCAAGTTCATCTATAAATCTTGACCTGCTTTGATAAGCAACCTCACCAAAACGATAACGTGATCTTGCATGTGTAATATAAACTTTCTGCTGAGCTCTTGTTACAGCTACATAGAAAAGCCTTCTCTCCTCCTCTAATGTTGCATCAGAGCTAAAGCGGTTTGAAAGAGGAAAGATATCTTCTTCGCATCCGGAGATAAATACAATCGGAAACTCAAGTCCTTTTGCACTATGTACAGTTAACATAGTAACAACATTCGCAGATTCCTCATAAGAATCTATATCAGACATTAATGAAACATCTTCAAGGTATTGTTCGAGCTTAGCATCTTTGTTGGAAGCAGAAAATTCACTTAAAGAATTTAAAAGCTCACTGATGTTTTCCATACATGCTCTTGATTCAGGAGTGTTCTCTTCCTTAAACATTTTCACTACGCCAAGATCATCAACCAGAGCACGTGAAAGTTCACCAAGTGATAGTTTATCCTTCAGATCAATATACTTTTCAAGCAGCAGCCTGAATGTTTTAACATTTTTCTGAATTCTCTCCTTAATATCAATCACTTCAAAAACTCTTGCCATTGTATCATACATCGTGATGTCATGCTTACGTGCGAAACCAATCATTCTTTTTATTGTTGTACTCCCGATTCCTCTTTGAGGGAAGTTCATTATCCTTAATAAACTCTCTTCATCATTCTGGTTTGAAAGTATCCGGAGATATGCAACAATATCTTTTACTTCTTTTCTCTTATAAAACTCCAAACCTCCGATTATCTTATAAGGAATTTTTTCACGTCTGAAAATATCTTCCAATGCTCTGGACTGTGCGTTTGTTCTATAGAGAATAGCAATATCTTTAAGCGAAAGTTTTTTCTTAGAAATCTCATGTTTAATATGTTTTGCAATCTGGAAAGCTTCATCCTTTTCATCAGAGCATTTAATTAAAGTGAGATGTTCCCCATCATTATTTTCTGTCCAGAGAGTTTTAATAAGCTGGTCTTTGTTATTCTTTATTACAGAATCAGCAGCATTTAAAATAATTTTTGTTGAACGGTAGTTCTGCTCAAGCTTAAATACTTTCCTTTTAGGAAAATCTTTTTCAAAGTCCAGCATATTACCAATGTTTGCACCACGCCAGCTATAAATACTTTGAGCATCATCTCCAACAACACAAATATTCCCATCTTTACTGACAAGCATTTTCACAAGTTCATACTGGGCTTTATTTGTATCCTGGAACTCATCAACAAGAATGTACTGGAATTTCTTTTTGTACTTCTGATGTATCTTACCATCCTTGTTAAAAAGCTCTATCGGCTTAAGAAGAAGATCTTCAAAGTCCATTGAATTATTTTCAACTAATCTTTTCTGGTATTCATAAAATATCTCGCTAATCTTTTCATCTATAAAAGATTTAGCATGCTTCTTTTTAAATTCATCAGCAAGTATCATATGATTTTTAAAGAAGCTGATCTTGTGCCTTATACCATTCGGAGTAATGGCTTCAAGTTCCATATCAAAATTCGAAATAATATTCTGAACAAGCGACAAAGAATCTTCAGTATCGTAAATAGAAAAATTGCTTCTATATTTGATATGCTCAGACTCTATTCTTAAAATCTTTGCAAAGATAGAATGGAATGTACCCATCCAGATAGAATTCGCTTTGCTTCCGGCAAGTTCACGGATTCTATCTTTCATTTCATTTGCAGCTTTATTTGTAAAAGTAAGTGCAAGGATATTCTCAGGTTTTACTCCGTTTTCAATCAGGTATGCAACTTTATAAGTAAGAACTCTTGTCTTTCCTGAACCGGCACCGGCAATAATCATTGTTGGTCCATCCATTTGCTTTACAGCGTTTTTCTGCTCTTCATTTAAGGTTTTAAGACTTATCATATACCCTTTTTTGTAATATTTTTCAGTTTTTAGTGTGCAAATATAAATAAATGAGTTGCGAATTAAAAGGTAAGAAAATTATATAGATTGTGAATTTTCTTTATTATTAGTTAATCAAGTTCGGCATCAATTATTTTAATATAAAAAGAGAAAAACAGATTTAGAGACAATTAGTTATAAAATTCATTAGTACAAGTACTAAACGTAAA
>JAUSIA010000011.1 GCA_030648225.1 Ignavibacteria bacterium
TTTTTTTTCTTTTTTTGTTGTGGAATCAATAGGAATCGGTTCTTTGATATCAACTCTTTTCAAATATTTATTATAGCTGAGAAATGCAAGTTTAAGTTCTACATCATTAAAATTTTTAAGGTTCTCAAAAAATGAAGAAGGATTTAATGCAACATTAGAATCCCTTATACCGCAGACTCTCATTAATTCATTATAAAAATTTGAAAGGGGAATGAGAAAATTTATCCCGCTTTTATATTCATGAATCCAGATTTTTTTATGAAGTGGTACTATTACAAGAAGATATTTGTTCTCAATAATTTTTACTTCCTTCACATAAGAACCATCATCCGGAGCTTTATCACCAGGATTCCATTCTGAATAATTCCATCTTTTTACTTCTGTTAATGTTTCAGGAATTGATCCCCCGAAGGCGGACTGATTTAGCACAGAAATGTCAAACTCAATCTCATCATCTGTTTCTTCATGAATAGTAATATCAATTGTACCTTCTTTATATTCATTAGTACCAATTGCAAAAACCGGGGATGGGGGAAATGATAAATCGGGTTTAGTATTTTCTTTTCCTAAAATAAGATTTCCATCGCCAAACCTGCCAGATCCTGTAACAACCAGAGCTTTTATCTTATTTCTGTAAGCATTATACCCTGTTTTATTCTCAGGAAGAACAGAGAATAAAAGTATATTCTCGATAGAAGTAAGGTTGCGTGGAAAAGTTCTTCCGTTATTCATAAAAATTTTTATGATTTATTTTTAACTAAAGAATCAATCTCTTTAATACTTATCAGAAGTTCTTTCAAATCTTTTAAAGGAAACTGGCTTGCTGCATCACTCAAAGCTTTTGCAGGTTCAGGATGAACTTCAAGGAATAAACCGTCAATACCAACTGCGGCAGCGGCTCGTGCTAAAGGTTTTATAAACTCAGGCTGCCCGCTTGTTTGAACACCTGCACTAGGTAATTGAACAGAATGAGTTGCATCCATAATTACCGGGTATCCAAGCTTCTTCATAATTACAAGTGAACGCATATCCACAACAAGATTATGATAACCGAAAGTTGTTCCCCGTTCAGTTAAAAAAATTTTTTTATTTCCTGTTGATGAAACTTTTTCGACTGCATGCTTCATATCTTCCGGTGCAAGGAACTGCCCTTTCTTAATGTTTATTATCTTTCCACTTCTTCCTGCAGCAATTAATAATTCAGTCTGTCTGCATAAGAAAGCAGGAATCTGCAAAACATCTGCTGCTTCATTCAACTTTTCAATTTCATCAGGAAGATGAATATCTGTTAAAATTGGGACATCAAATTCTTTCCTGATTTTAGAAAGAATATCAATTGCCTCATCATCTCCAATTCCCATAAATGATGAAATGCTTGTTCTGTTGGCTTTCTTATAACTTGATTTGTATATGAAAGGAATTTTAAGTTCGGTTGTAATTTTCTTTAACTCTTCAGCGGTTTCAAATGCAAGCTTTTCATTTTCAACAACGCAGGGTCCGGCAATTAAAACAAAAGGATTATTATTTCCTATTGTGAAATCTTTTAATTTTACCATTTCAAAATTTTCTTAAGCAGGATTAAATTGTATTAGTTAAATATAAGAAAATCAGGGATTCTTATTTTATAACAAAAGGTTTTCAAAGAATAACACCTTGTTTTAAGGAGGTGAATAAAATAACAATTCAAAAGTCCACAACCATTTCAATGATTTACAGAGTGAGTGGAAACTGTTAAAACAGTTGAGGTATTTTTATTTTCTTTTCTTTCACCCCGATAAATCGGGGTGTTAACCTTTAATAAAAATATATAATCATATCTATTCTTTGAAAGTTTTTAATTAGTTCGTATAATAAACCATTATAATCATCAAAATTCTAAGCTCAATCATTTGGAAGAATTAAAGAAGGAAAATTCTCATACAGATGATACACCGCCTGTTTTAGGTTCATGGGGTAAAATTTATTCTTTTGTATTGATTGTTCTGATTGTTTTAATAATCCTCTTTTATTATTTCTCTAAGGTTTTTGAATGAGCGCTGTTGACTGGATTTTAATGTGCGGCTTTCTTGTTTTTGTTGCTGCATATGGAACATGGAAAACAAGAAAGACAAAAGATATAGATGGTTATATCCGCGCCAATCGTTCAGCTCCCTGGTATATTGTTACTCTTTCAATAATGGCAACACAGGCAAGTGCCATCACTTTTATTTCAACTCCGGGACAAGCTTATGTGGATGGTATGCGGTTCATACAGTTCTATCTTGGTTTACCTATTGCAATGATAATTCTCAGCATAACTGCTGTTCCAATATTTCACAGGCTGAATATCTATACTGCTTATGAGTACCTTGAAAAAAGATTTGACTTGAAGAACAGAATACTTGGCAGTGTATTGTTTCTTACTCAAAGAGGACTTGCTGCCGGGTTCACAATCTTTGCACCTGCATTAATCTTATCAGTATTGCTTAACCTGAATATTAATATTGCAGTTTTTACAATAGGCGGTTTGGTAATCCTGTATACTTCTATTGGGGGTTCTAATGCTGTTAATAAAACCCATATACTACAAATGATAATTATTACAACGGGAATGGTTACGGCATTTTTCACAATAATTATTCTTCTTCCTACTGACATCTCATTTAAGGATGCAGCTTTTGTTGCCGGCAAAATGGGAAAGTTTAATGCGATAGATTTTACTTTCGATCTTTCAAACAGGTACACATTCTGGTCAGGTATTATTGGTGGAACTTTTTTAATGCTTTCCTACTTTGGAACTGATCAGTCCCAGGTTCAGAGATATCTTGGTGGAAGCTCAATCACTCAAAGCAGAATGGGACTGTTAACAAACGGAATTGTAAAAATCCCGATGCAGTTTTTTATTCTTTT
>JAUSIA010000493.1 GCA_030648225.1 Ignavibacteria bacterium
CAAAAACTTGAAGAGTTACAGAAGAGTAATTATAATCTTAAAGAATTAAAAGAAATTATGAAGGACATTCCCGGAATTAAAATTGAAACAAACGACCCGGTTGTGATAAAATTCCGGTGATAAATTGTTAACCGCTGATGAAATATTTAAATTTGAAAGTTCAAATTGCCGATGAAAATAAAGTAGGAAAAAATGAATATCAGAAAATTATTTACAGTTCTGATTGTTTCCATATTTATTTCCTCACTTTCTTTTTCACAGGAAAAATATGGGAAAGAAATAACCCTCGAAGAGAAGACAGAGATATCCGAAATAATTTCCGATCCTTCCGGATATGTTGGTAAGAAGGTATTAATTGAAGGTGAAATCCTTGCTGTTTGCCAGATGGCAGGATGATGGATGGAAGTTGCAAATGAAGAAGGACAAAAGATGCGAGTAAAAGTTAAAGATGGCGAGATTATTTTTCCGAAGGAAGCTGTTGGTAAAACTGCTCTTGTGGAAGGTGAAGTTTACACAATCGAATTAGATGAAGAAGAAGCTAAAGATTACTTTGAGCACATGGCTGAAGATGCAGGTCAGGAGTTTGATCCGTCAACTGTTAAAGGTCCGGTAACTATTTACCAGGTTAAAGGTATCGGGGCAGTTATTAATTGATACTCTTTGATTAGTTGAGATATTTTAGTTTAGGTGAACAGGCTTTGAAATGATGAACGTGCAGACATTTGAATACCCGGTGTTTTTCCGGCTGCTTTACCGCTATGGAAATATACCGGTTACATTTCTTTTATCATTATACCTTATTCCTTCTGTAATTAATCTTGATAAGAACCTGATTTACATTTTACCGGTAATTGGAATACTCATCTTAATTTATTTTATAAACAAGCGTTATCTTTTTTTATACCAGGTTGTTCCATATAAGATAACTGCTGACGAAGAGAAGTTAACCTGCGGCAGTTTTTTTTTAAGCAATAAGGAAACAATAATTTACTACACTGATATTGAAAATCTTTCCGGTGGAATTTTTAGTGGTAAGTTGAAAGGATTAATGAAAGTGTATGATGGTAAAAGTAAAATCTGCATCGGTTTTTTTGATAAGATTAAAAATGTAAAAAGTTTGCAGACTTTAATTCTTAGCAAGGTGAATAGTGAAGTTTATAACAGGGTTGTTGAGAGTGTGGGATTAAGGAAGAAAAATAAGTAAGGAATTTTTTGGTGAATGGGGATTCAATTTTTTCTTAAAAAATACTTTTCTAAACCTGATATTTCTTCAAATGACTAACAACCCGTCTCTATCTTTCTTATTTTTGTAATAGTTAATAATTGATTACTACATCATTTTAAATGAAAATAGCCTTATTACTTTCAGGTGGCGTTGACAGTTCTGTTGCTTTAAGATTACTTAAAGAAGAAGGGCATGATCTTACAGCCTTCTATTTAAAAATCTGGCTGCAGGATGAATATTCATTTTTAGGAGAATGCCCCTGGGAAGAGGATTTGAAATATGCAAGGGGAGTTTGTGAACAAGCCGGAATTCCTCTTGAAGTAATCTCACTTCAGACAGAATATTGGGATTCGGTTGTTTCTTACACTATAGATGAAATTAAAGAAGGAAGAACCCCAAACCCTGATATTTTTTGCAACAGTCTTATTAAGTTTGGGCGATTCTATGACAGGATAGATAGTTCTTTTGAAAAAGTAGCAAGCGGACATTATGCAAGAGTTGAAAAAAGTATTGGTAAATATCAATTAAAAAAATCTCCTGATCCTGTTAAAGATCAAACATATTTTCTTGCCTATCTTACACAAGAGCAGCTTTCGCGGGCATATTTCCCAATAGGTAATTATAAAAAAGAAGAGGTAAGAAAACTTGCTTTGGAATTTGATCTTCCAAATAAAGAAAGAAAAGACAGCCAGGGAATTTGTTTCCTTGGACAGATCAAGTTTAATGATTTTATTAAACATCACCTTGGAGAAAAGAAGGGAGAAATAATTAATATTGATAATGGGAAAAAAATGGGAGAACATAATGGCTTCTATTATTTTACAATAGGTCAGCGATCAGGCTTAGGACTTTCAGGTGGTCCATGGTATGTTGTTAAAAAAGATATTGAGAAAAATAATATTTATATCTCCCGTGAAAATCTTGAAAAGAAAGAGAAGAATGAATTTGGAGTTGGAAAGTTTAACTGGATTTCCGGGAATAAGCCTGATAAAGAAAATTTCCAGGTTAAGATAAGACACGGCGCTAAATTCTTTAACTGCCATTTAGAATTAAATTCAGATAAAGGTTATGTAATTTTAGAAGGTTCAGATAAAGGAATTGCAGCCGGGCAATTTGCAGTTTTTTATGATGATGAGATATGCTTAGGTGGAGGTGTAATTCTTTAAAATCCCAAATTTCAAAAATCAATCTCCAAATAAATTTCAAATCCCAAATATCAGATAACCTTCTGTTTTGTTCTTGAACCCCGATTGTCATCGGGGCAGGCTTTACTCTTTCCGCCGAAGGCGGATCAGCCTTCGGCTGAGAACTCTGAATTACTTCCATCCCATTCTTTCTCTGAGAGAAGTTATGTGAGCAACATGATGATTGCCATGCCAGGCATATTGGGCAACAGCATAATCAATTGAAATTAATCCCCAATCCGGATGTCTGAACTTTCTTTGGAAATCACTTTCATCAAGAGAGTTTAAAAGTATAACCCATCTTTTATGTAATGCTTCAAGTAAATTGAGTGATACTTCAATTGGTGTTTGATGGGAATCGTGAAGTTTTGACCATTCTTTTTCTTCGTAAGTTTTTATAGTTGGTTCATGTTCAGTTAATGCAAGTTTAATTCTTACATAAGCATTTATATGACTATCCGGAATATGGTGAATAACCTGTCTTACTGTCCATCCATTGTGCCTGTAAGGTGTATCGAGCTGCGCATCGTTCAATCCGCTCACAGCTTTTCTTAATTTTCCAGGTAATAGTTCAATTTCTTTTATAAAAGTTTTCCTGGATTCTGATGTTACATTCTCTTTAAATTCAAACTTTCCAACCGGGTATTGAAGTTTAGCCAAATCTTCCTGGTCTGCCATAATCATTCCTTTATTTTAATTTGAAATTTTTCTTCAGGTGTATACTTTCAATGTACTATCGAGACTGTGTAAAAATTCTAAATATGCCGGTAGTCGCAACCTTCAGGTTGCGAAATAAAACTGTTATCGCAGGCTGAAGCCTGCGGCTACCATCTACCATCAATATTTTTATTTTCACACAGTCTCTATCACTTGTGGAGTTGAAGCAGAACAAATATAAATATTTTTTGTGGGAATTGAGTATCGAAAAGTCTTATTAGGGAAGAGGAGAAGAAATTAATTTATACTCTGAGTAGAATGATATTCTGATATTGCATTTTCAATTGTAATTTTTAATTTTTCTTCATCAAAGGGTTTTAATAGAAATGCTGAATCAGCAGTAGTTGTTTTTGCTCTTTTCCGGATTTCCTCATTGCCGAAGGATGTTAAATAAATAATAGGTATTCTACGTTTGAAAGAGATAATATGTGCAGTATCAATTCCATCCAGCTCATTCTTCAACCTTATGTCCATTAAAATAACGTCAGGTTTATAGTTCTCTGCTTTTTCAATAGCTTCTACACCGGAAGAAGCCTGTGCTGTTACTTTGTATCCTAATTTTTCGAGAGTTTTCTTTAAATCGAATGAAACTATTTCTTCATCTTCAACAATCATTATTTCTGTTTTTTCATTCATAATTAATTCCAGATTTTCTCGTAAGAAAATAAACATAACATGAAAATTAATTGTGTTACAGTGCACAGTATTTATTCCTGAAAAGAGTTTCAATATTCATTCTTCAGTATTAAGAGAAATTTTAAAACTACTATTCTCTTTGTAAAGTAGAAAATAGATTCCAATAAGAATTCCAAAAGCTACAGTTAAGTAAAAAAATATCACACCTGTTTTAATATCTCCGTAATTACTATAGACCTTGTTATTACTGAAATTTCAAATAATAGAAGAACAAAATGGAAGATGTTAAGTTTTCCCTGCTGTACACTATATTGAATGGGGTTTTTTAGAATTATGAAAAAGATTTGGGCTTTAACTAAGTATAGGTACGTATGCTTATAAACGAATTCTTTAAAACCTTTCAAATCAAAAAGTGAAAATAATCCAGCAATTTATAGTTTGTCACTTTCCCAAATATGCATTTACTATAGTGATTGAAATACAAAAATGAATTATGAATAACATTGAGAAAATAATAGAGCTTCTTGAAAAGAAAAGTTATAAACTCTATGAATTAGGTTTGAGAGATTTTTTATATTAAATTCGGTTAAATGTTTAACCAAACCTGCTTTATTACAGTATTGATAGCAGTATTAAACAACAAATAATTAACAATTAATTTCCTGGAGGATCTATGAGTAGTTTTACTAAAATCTCAAAATGGTGGATTGGATTTTTATCTATCATCATTTTTCAAATCACTTTATTGGCACAAAGTGGAATAAACAGTATCGGCGGTTTTGAACAAACCTTACCGTCATATTGGACAAAAGGAGCAGAACCTAGTGGTTCAACATTAAGCTGGGCCACAGATGAGTTTCTTTCAATGGGAAAATCTCTGAAGATAGAAAAAGGCGTAACTACAGAAGCAGCAAGGTGGGAGTCAGAGAATATGGCTGATTTATGGTCTGAAAAACATTTTGCGAATGTAGATATAGAATTTGGAGTGTACTATAAGACATCCGGGGTAAATACAAATCCTGCTAATGATGATCAGAAATGGTATGTGACATATACATTTTACAGAGAAAACGGAACTATAATAGGTGAGAAGAAATTTGAACTGGATCAGAGTGCAGCCAGCACAGGCGGCTGGGTGGCAGATACAACAGCAGTAGGTGAAATAGTATTACCTGAAGATTCGTGGACAACAATAATCAGGTTTGTAGGTGGAAAAGATGCAACAGGAACAGTATGGACAGATGATTACCTATTTAACGGCAGAGATGGCTGGGCAGGACAGGATTGGAATACAGCAGTTGGAGTACCCACAGGATGGTTCTACTGGATGCCTCCGATTGGAGGAAATGACGGAGTATTAGACCAAGGATATGAGAATACAAAAGTAACAGATGAGTACGCATATAATGGAAATTACTCCTTGAAATTTGACATACCAGTAGGAACACATGATGGTTTTGTCGGAACCAGAAGATTTGAACTAACTGATGTTGTCCCGGGTGATAATCTGAGAATAAGCGTTTGGATAAAGGGAGCGAATCTAAATCCGGATTCAGCAGCAGCAGTTGGAGATGCATGGAGTATATCACTTACAGCGATTTACCATACAACATTAGGAAATAATGAAGGCTGGGGACAATATGCAGCCAGCCCTGATATACCATTGCAATTTCCACAAGCAACATCATTTGACTGGATGCAATATTTTGTAAATGTAGTTGTTCCGGATCCACCGTCAGGTCAGTTAGCAAAATCAATTTCTGTTAGATTACATCCTCTGGGAAGATTCTCAGGTACTGTTTGGATGGATGTATTGGAAGTGATTAAAGCAGATCCAACTGGCGTTGAAAATGAATTTATACCTGTAACACATAATTTGTTCCAGAACTATCCGAATCCATTTAACCCCAGTACTGTTATCAGCTATTCGTTACCAAATGTTTCATATGTATCTTTAAAGATATATGATATACTCGGACGAGAAGTTAAAACTTTGGTTAACAGCGAACAGAATATTGGAATTCATAATATTCAGTGGAATGGTGACAACAATTATGGCAATAAAGTCTCCAGCGGTATTTATCTCTATAAAATTGAAGCCGGTAATTTTATAATGACCAAAAAAATGTTACTGCTTAAATAAATTCTATTCTAAAAGGGTGCTGATATTTTAGCACCCTTCATTTTTAGGTTAATTTAAAATTAAAATAAATTTTCTTTTCATGTAAGAATAGGTGGATGTAATGTTCACTATTACCAATAATAAAGTTATTGCTTCATTATTCTTCTTGTTACTTTTGTTGGATGGTACATCTGTACATGCAGGGACAACGGGGAAAATTGCCGGAAAAATTTTTGATGCTGCAACTAAAGAACCCCTTATAGGGGCCAATATTATTATTGAAGGAACCAACCTTGGTGCCGCAGCCGATTTCGACGGTAATTATTTCATAATAAATATTCCCCCCGGTACTTATAATATAAAAGCTTCGTTAGTCGGATACTCATCTGTTATATTTACAAATGTTAAAGTTTCTGTAGATCAAACCACAAAACTAGATTTTGAATTAAGTGAAGAATCAATTGAATTATCGGATGTAGTGGTTACTGCCGAAAGATCTATAGTAAGGAAAGATTTAACATCAACAGAGGAGACAATCAGCGGCGAAGATATTTCAATGCTTCCTCTTGAAGATGTTTCTGCAGTTGTAAATTTACAGGCTGGTGTGGTTAATGGTCATTTCAGAGGAGGTAGAGACAGCGAGGTTAAATACTTGATTGATGGAGTTCCGGTAAATGATGTTTATTCCGGTCAATCTTCACTATCTGCAGAAGTAAACAGTATTGAGGAAATTCAGGTACTTACCGGTACATTTAATGCTGAATATGGAGAAGCCCTTTCAGGTGTTGTAAACCAGGTTACTAAAATTGCTGGCGATAATTTTGATGGAGGTATTTCTGTCTATTCAGGAGATTATGTAAGTACACATAAAAGTATTTTTACAAATGTAGGTGATGTCAATCCAGCCGATGTTTATAACATTCAGGGGAATTTGAGCGGACCCGTACCCGGAGTTGGAAATTTACTAAAGTTCTTTTTGTCCGGCAGGTACAACTATGATGAAGGTTCAATTTATGGACAAAGAATTTTTAATCCATCTGATTCTTCTAACTTCTCAGCTAATAACTCTGCAGACTGGTACGTTGGTTCTACAGGTGATAAAGAATATGTCCCGATGAATTTTAGCAAGAGATTATCTCTTCAGGGCAAATTAGCAATTAATGTTAGCGGCGGAAAAGGTATTGTATTATCCGGTTTATACCAGGATAATAAATACAAGGATTATGATCACCTCTATAAATTAAATCCGGATGGTGATTATCAAAAGTTTCAAAAGAGTTTTTTAGTTATAGCAAGCTATACACTTTTGCTAAGCAACTCATCATTTATTGATTTTTCTGCTTCAGGAATCCAATCGGAATTTAAACAATATGTTTATGAAGACCCGAAGAATTTGCAGGGAGGATTATTTGTAATCAACTTTTGGACGCCTCGCGAGGGAAATTATACAGAACCGGACCCGCGATATGTAAATCCTGATAGGAAAAAAGATGTTAGCGGGAATGCTTTTTTAACTGGCGGAACACAAAACTGGCATTTTAATCATATTACAACGAGCATAACCGGGAAAACTGATTTTACATGGCAGATTGATAATGTAAACCAAATTAAAACAGGACTTGATTTCACTTATCATGATTTGAAGTATGAAGATTTTCAAATAATTATTGATGCAACTTCAAATTTTAAACCTAAGATGCCCGAACCCGGCGCTTTTAATTTTAATATATATCATTCCAATCCGTATCAATTTGCCTATTACATTCAGGATAAAATAGAATACGATTATTTAATTGTTAATGTAGGTCTCAGGTTTGATTATTTTGAACCTGACGGAGAATATTTAAAGGATCCTAATAAAATTGATGAGTTGGATGAACTTCTACCCCCATTCCCTGATTCATTACTGATAAAAGCCACATCAAAATATCAGTTTAGTCCGAGGATCGGCTTGTCTTATCCTATTTCTGACAAAGGTGCAATTCATATTTCATACGGACATTTTTTCCAGATTCCGCCATTCGAAAATTTATACAGAAATCCAAACTTCAGAATTCCTTTAACGGGTGATTTCCCTCAGAATATCGGAAACACTATCGGAAATGCAGATCTTAAACCCCAGCAAACGATTATGTATGAGATTGGTCTGCAGCAGGCACTGACAGATGAATTAGGAATTACAATTACGGGTTATTATAAAGATATTAGAAATTTACTTGGGTCGGAAATATATATTAAAAATGAATTTAAAAAATTCAGTAAACTTGTTAACAGAGATTATGGTTCTGTAAAAGGTATCACTTTGTCTTTTGAAAAGAGATTTAGTTATGGAATTGGTGCTACATTAGATTATACATTTCAGGTTGCAAGAGGAAGTGCATCGGATCCTAATGCCGCTTTTAATAATGCCCAGTCAAATCCACCCATCGAGGAAAATAAGCAGCTTGTACCTTTAGATTGGGATAGAACCCACTCTCTGAATTTTACTTTGACGCTTGGCGTACCGGGAGATTACATAGCAAGTTTTATAGGCAGACTCGGTTCAGGT
>JAUSIA010000502.1 GCA_030648225.1 Ignavibacteria bacterium
TTTCTTAGCTATAAAAGTTTACCTGCTTTGCTTTATATCCGTTCAAAAGATGGTGACGCAAAAAGAATTAGTATTTATCCTCAACGAGTATTTTCCAAAGGTTTCAAAGTATTTGCTCAATTAATGTATTTGTTGGGTATTGTATTCACTCTTTATTGGATTATTCGTGCCATTATTTTTATTTCTCGAAATATTTTTAATTGAACATATTGTCCAATACTTGGTTCATTAGCTGGTCAATAAGGAAAAAAATGTTCCCAAATATTTCTTTAAAAACATATAACCCGTGCCTCAAGCTGACTGCGTTTTCGCACGCGGCATTTGGCTGCGGTTTAGTTGCAACGCCGTTATGCCATCGGAAAAAGTTATAATATTTATGCTTGAAATAAAAGGAATACAATCTGATTATGAAATTCAAACAATCAGAAAATTGTTTGAAGAATATGCTTCATCGCTAAACTTTAATCTCAGCTTTCAGAACTTTGATGAGGAATATAATCCTGCTGAAGGGATTATTTATATGGAACTGGATTTGTAATTTTATTTTAAGTATAGCCATTTTCAAAAAAGCAGAACTAATTATGAAATTAACTTATATTATCAAATACGTCGTTGATATGGAACGAGCCATCAGGTTTTACAAAGACCAGCTTGGATTCGCTTTAAGATTTCAATCTCCTGGCTGGAGCGAGTTTGAAACCGGAGAAACAACTCTTGCTCTGCATTTAGCTTCACAAGAGCATCCTGCCGGTACTTCCCAACTAGGATTTGGAGTACCAGATATTAATATATTCTATGCGGAAAAGAAGGAAAATGGAATAGAGTTTACATCTGCTCCAACTGAATTATTCGGAAGTAGGATAGCGAGGTTTAAAGATTCAGATGGGATTGAGTGCAGTGTGAGCGGTAAGTAGCATCTAAAAGGAAATTAGGGTATAAAGCATTATATCTGTTTTGCCTTGGTTCTTCAGTCATCTTCCAATCATTTTAACTTCCCCAACTTATCTTTATTTTTGTTTACTAAAGTTTGACGACCTTAAATTAAACCGTTAAAACGGTTAATAAGGGTTTAAAGAAACATTAACACCGGGATTAATCCCGGTGTGAACGAGAACAGATGGTATTTTAACCGTTTCAACGGTTTACTAAGCAGTCAATCTTGAATTAACTCAGTAATTCTCCTCAACTAATAAATTGAAATGCAAAACAAAAAATTTATAATAATAGATGCGATGGCTATGGCTTACAGAGCTTATTTTGCTTTTATAACCAGGCCTCTCGTTACTTCAAAAGGTGAAACTACTTCGGCTGTATACGGTTTTTTTAACCAGCTAATTAAAATATTTGAAGACCATAAACCGGATTACATTGCTGTTGCTTTCGATTCACACGAGAAAACTTTCAGGCACGAGAAATATGAGAGCTATAAATCATCCCGTAATAAAATGCCGGATGATATGTTCCCCCAGCTCGATAGGATTAAGCAGATCATCGAGATTCTTAAAATTCCTCTTTACATCATTCCAAGATATGAAGCCGATGATATAATTGGAACGGCAGCCTGCAAAGCTGAAAACCTTGGACTTGAAACTTTTATCATCACTCCCGATAAAGACTTTAACCAGCTTATAACGGACAAAATAAAAGTTATTAAGCCTGGAGGAAAAGCCGATGAAGAAATTGTTGTTTATGATACTGCAAAAGTAAAAGAAAAATTCGGCTTTGAACCTAAGCAAATGATTGATTACCTGGCTCTTATCGGTGACTCATCAGATAATATTCCGGGAGTTGCAGGAATTGGTCCTAAGACTGCCATACCCTTAATTCAAAAGTATGGCTCGATTGAAAATCTTTACAAACATATTGATGAGATTGATAAACCTGCTTTGAAGAATAAATTAATAACTGGTGAAAGAAATGCTTTCATCTCTAAAGATCTTGCAACCATTCATTGCGAAGTTCCTTTAAATTTTAATTTTGAAGAAGCAAAATTCAGAAAACCGGATTATGATGCTTTAAGAAATATTTTTGTCGAACTTGAATTTAAAAATCTCTACAACAGGCTTCTGGCAATTTATGATTCGTCTGCTGCTGATGCCAAACTAAAGGAAGAAATTAAAGAGGACATCGCAGAATTCGATGAATCAAAAGTAAACTACAAGCAGATTAAAAATCTTCAGGAAGCTGAAGAGTTAGCTGAATATCTGAATAAAAAAAACCTGTTAGTTTTCGATGCTGAAACGGATAATCTTAATCACTTTAAACTTTATTTAGCAGGTGTTTCTTTTTCCACAAAGGAAAGAGAAGGATTTTTTGTTCCCCTTAAACCTAAAGATGATTATGAAAAAATTATCTCCAACCCGGAAGAAAGATTAAGCATTGAAGACTTTACAAAAGTTTTCAGAAAAGTTTTTGAAAATAAAAAAATCAAAAAAGTCTGCCAGAATGCAAAGTTTGATATTGCCTGCTTAAGAAGTATTGGAATCAAAGTTGAAAATTTTTATTTCGATACAATGCTTGCGAGCTATGTTATTGATCCTGACCAGAGACATGGTATGGATGATCTTTCAGTCAAATACCTGAAGTATAAACCTATTCCTCTTTCTGATTTGCTGGGACCAAAGAGAGATCCTGCAGGAATTTTCGGAGTTGAGTGTGGTGCCTTATGCAGGTATTCCTGTGAGGATGCTGATATCACTTACAGGCTTTATGAAATTCTTGATAAGGAAATAAAGAAAGAAAACTTAACTAAGATTGTTTATAAAGTTGAGTTCCCTCTTATTCCTGTTCTTGAAGATATGGAAAGAGAAGGAGTGAATATTGATATTGATGCTTTCAGGGCTTTGAGCAATGATCTTCAGATAAAGCTTGATGAATATACTGATGAAATTTATAAATGCTGTGGAGTTGAATTTAATATTAATTCAACAAAGCAATTGCAGGAAATTCTTTTTACAAAGCTCGGATTAAAAACCGGCAGAAAAACTAAAACAGGTTTCTCCACTGATGCAAGATCACTTGAGAATTTAAGAGGTCAGCATGAAATAATTGAGCTGCTCCTTGATTACCGCCAGGTATCAAAACTTAAATCTACTTATGCAGATGCGCTTCCAAATCTAATAAATTCTAAAACCGGTAGAATACATACGAGCTTTAACCAGACAGTTGCATCAACCGGCAGACTTTCCAGCAACGATCCAAATCTTCAGAATATTCCTATAAGATCAGAACTTGGAAAGGAAATAAGAAAAGCTTTTGTACCACGAGATAAAAATCATATCATCCTCAGCGCAGATTACAGCCAGATTGAATTGAGAATCATGGCTCATATTTCCGGTGATGAGGGACTTTCGAAAGCATTTAAGGAACGGGAAGATATTCACCGCAGTACAGCCGCACTTGTCTTTATGGTTAAGCCAGAAGATGTTACTCCCGACATGAGAAGAAAAGCAAAGGAAGTTAACTTTGGAATTTTATACGGCATCGGACCTTTCGGACTAAAAACAAGATTGGGTGTTACACAAACTCACGCTAAGGAAATTATTGATACTTACTTCAAGACGTTTAAACGGGTAAAAGATTTTATGGATGATTCTGTTATGCGGGCTAAAGAAAAAGGTTACGCTGAAACTTTGTATGGGAGAAGAAGATTTCTCAGGAACATAAACAGCAGCAATCGCGTTGTAAGACAGTTTGAGGAGCGAGTTGCAATTAATATGCGTGTGCAGGGAACTGCTGCAGATATGATAAAGCTTGCAATGATAAATATTCATAAAGCGCTTGAGCAGAGAAAAGCAAAAACTAAAATGGTCTTGCAAGTGCATGATGAATTGGTCTTTGATGCTCACAAAGATGAAGTTGATGATCTCCGGCCATTGATAAAAGAATTGATGGAGAATGCTCTTCCACTTAATGTTCCTGTTGTTGTTGATACAGGAGTTGGGGAAAATTGGTTAGATGCACATTAAGGAGAATAGAACACGGATGACGCAGATAACACAGATTAAAACGGATTAAAACAATGTTGTACGAAGAAATTACAAGTCAGATAATTAAAGCATTTTACAAAGTGAATAATGTTCTCGGATTTGGATTTTTGGAGAAGGTTTATGAAAATGCTATGAAATTAGAATTAATTAAAATGGGTTTAAAAGTTGAACGTCAGAAAAATGTTCTTGTATATTATGAAAAGATTGAAGTAGGAAATTACTTTGCAGATTTATTGGTGAATGATGTGGTAATAGTTGAATTAAAAGCTGCAGAAAGTTTATGTGAAGAGCATGAAGCTCAATTAATAAACTACCTGAAAGCAACAAATATTGAAGTTGGATTACTACTGAACTTTGGTAAAAAAGCAGAATTCAGGAGAAAAATATTTACTAACGATAGGAAGGACAATCAGTGAAAATCCGTGTCATCAGTGTTATCCGTGTTCCATCTCTTATAAAATGAATATTCAGCAATCATCAATAAAAAAAATCCTTATCATCAAACCACGCGGGATTGGGGATGTTGTACTTTCGACTATACTTCTGGATAATTATAAAGCTCATTTCAAAAATGCTACAATAGATTATCTCACTGAGCCATTTGCAAAACCTGCTGTTGAACATTTACCTGATGTAAATAAAGTTCTTACAATGAAGAGAGATGAATTCCCTCTTAAAGCTGCTTTAACGGTTAGAAAAGAAAAATATGATCTTTTGATTGATTCGTGGGTTAATCCGAGAACAGCCTTAATAACTTTTTTATCAGGAGTAAAATACAGAGTCGGCTTTGCCTACAGGGGAAGAAAATATGCTTACAACATTTTAGCAACTTCAGAAAGAGGC
>JAUSIA010000507.1 GCA_030648225.1 Ignavibacteria bacterium
AACGCTGCGGAGGATCATTTACCTGGAATGATGTTACCCAGCTTACTCCTCCATTTGTTGTGTAAGATGTGAAGAGTGGGAATGGTGGATTAAAGCGTACCCATGCAGCATAAGTTCTTCCGAAAAACAAACTTGAAGGATCACCATCTGTTATTACGGAAGCTCTATCAAGCACATCTATTGTTATAGGATATTGGCTTGACCAGGTATTTCCGAAGTCGGTAGAGTAATGGGAGTACAATCCCTGTAAAGGTGATCGCGCCAATCTTGTTAATATAAAACGTCCATCTTTATCTATCGCTATCCCCGGATCGCCGCCATGGAATTGTATGTTTGCACCTTTGCAGGTATCACTGCCAAACCAGCTATTACCTGCATTAGTAGTTGCATAAACTCCTTCGCTTACAAAATAAGCTGGCTGAAATACAACTGTATTTGCAGAAGAAAACATGATCGAAGGATTTAACGGGTGAGTTGTTATAAAAACTTCGGTTTGTGTTGAAGTCCCCGGATAGATTCTATAATTAGTACCGATGCTTTTAACTTTGTAGTTATTCTGTGGGTAAATGTCAGCTTCACAAAAAATAATCAGCATAATTAAAGAGAAAATATTTTTCAAAGCGAAGAAATTTATTTTGTTCATCACCCGTTATCCTTTTTTTACTTAAAAATTATATCCAAAATTCATTGAGGCGAAATAGGTTCTTGGTTCACCTGCTTCAAAAAATCTGCCGCTGGTGGAATTAATGTTAATAAATGAAACATATTTTTCATCTGTTATATTATTCATTCCACCTGAAATAAGAAGATTGAAGCGGTTGAAAACCATATCAAGACCCAATGTAAAATTTAGCAGGCTATAGCTTAATGTCTTATCAGAGTTTGCATCATCAACATACATCTCACTTACGCTGACTCCTGTTACTTTTGTAAAACCTGTAATGAAATCAACTATTTTATGAGTATAAGAAAGTGATACAACAAGATTATGTTCTGGAACGGAGGGGACAACATTGCCCGAAAAGTCTCTGAATGTAGAAAAAGTATTTCCTATTGAATCAATCTCAACCGATTCAAGCAAATACTTATCATACTTAAAACCCGAATAAGTGTAGGCAGTTTTTAAGTTCAGGCCACCGATAATATCGGCATCAAATCCTGCTTCAAGCCCGCGGCGTATTGTTTTTGCAGAGTTTCTGAAAAAGACATCACCGAAAACCTCAAAAGGAACTATTTCGTTGTTAATAATACTATTGAAGAATGTCAGCTCGAAGACAATATTCCGGAAGAACTGCGATTCTGAGACCAGGTTTCCTTTAATACCGATTTCAAAGTTTTTTGATTCCTGTGGTTTAAGATCGGGATTCAGCATTGTACCCGGACTTGAACTCGTAGGAAAATTATCAAGTTCATTACCGGCAGGGCTGTCAAAGCTTAATCCATATGAAGTATAAATTGCTACATAAGGAGTGAGCTTATAATTAAGTGCAGCCTTAGGTGTAAAGTCTTCGAATCTTCTTACATCATTCTGAAACTGGTTTATCTGGTTTTTCTGATCAAATACAACCTTATCAAATCTTCCTGTAATGAGCAGAGATAATTTATTTCTGATTAAGCCTGTCGAGTTCTGGAAAAATATACCTGTATTACCTATTGTTTCATCAGTAAGGCCTACCAGGTTGTCGCTTCTTTGTCCGCCGATGTTTACATAAGTTTCAATTGGTCCGGTTTGATAAAATACATCTCCTCCTAATGAGAATTCATTATCAAAGCCAAAGAAAATACTTTTGTTAACCCACCGTGCACTTGCCCCAAGGCCGTAACGGTTCATAACACGAAAATCTCTTTGAGCACGTTCAAAATATTTTATTGTGCCGTAAGATGTTACTTCCAGTTCGTTATTATAAGTTTCTCCGAAAGCAGTTGTATATCTTAAACCCAGCCTGCCTTTTTTTGAAATTCGTTTGAAATCAAAATCAGATTCTCTTTCTGCTGCAGCACGTGGGTTCATTTCGTATTCTTCTCTTGTTTGAGAACCGGGAAGCCGGATCAATCCATCTGCAAAATAAAACATTGTCTGCAGGTTTGAATGCTCACCCGGTTTTGTTTCGAGAAAGCTGTTGAATATGTGCCAGAAATCCTCGCTATGGTCCCGGTAACCTTTGTAGTTATGGTAAGTGTAAGATGCGATGAAACCCAGGTTGTTAGTCCTTATTCCCACCTTAACACCATTTCTCCTCAAACCAAAATCTCCTATCTCATTATAGTTTACCATGAATGTTGAAGGAAAATTAATATCACTGATGAAGTTAACTACTCCTCTAGGTGCGTTAGTATATAGCGATGAAGAATTCCCTTTTACCACTTCAATACTTCCTAATGAATTGAAGTCTACAGCTTCAATACGTGTCTGTCCATCCGGCTCTGATTCCGGTATGCCATCAAGAAGAATTCGCACGCCACGAATTCCGGTATTGGATCTGCTTCCGAAACCTCTGATTGAAATTCGTACATCGTGATTACCATAACGCGATTGCATAAACAAGCCAGGTACTGTTCCCATAACATCACTTATAGATACTTTCCGGTCATATTTATATTGGGTGTTTTTTAAGCGAACTACCGGATAGGGAATATCAATAATTTTTTTCTGAACACGGGTTGCAGTAACAACCACTTCATCAGTTTCATATTGTAATGTATCAGGTTTAATAATAGGAATTTCATTTTCTAAAGAATCTTTTGTTTGGGAAAGAATCTGTGAAAATGAAGGTAAAATAAAAATCATTAATGAATAAATGACAATGTTTAAAATTCTCATTTACATCTCCTAATTAAAAATTAATGGAATGTACAGTATCCTTCCTCTTCCGACGGTTGTAATTAACCTAATCTCGAAATTGAGTTAATTGAATATGAGGAATGGAATATATTTTTCAGGCGATGTAAAATAGTTTCGGTGGAGGTGAAGGGACTTCCGGTTCATTTAACGAATTTCCCTTTTCAAGATAAGGGGAGTAAGTTAATTTGGATTCTTGCGTATAAAAAAGATCTGATGTAATAAAAAACAGATCTGTTATCTGTTGAGCTAATAAAGTTCTTCCCGATGAATTATGCTTTTTATCTTCTTTCTCTTTTTCAAAATGCTTATTAAAATTTGCTTCGAGGAGATTTTCTTTATGATCATAAAAGCAATAGAAGTGAACACTATCATCAGTATCAATTCTCTCAACTATATCATACATCCCGCCATTATATCTGAATTCTTTTTTATGCTTCCATTTAAAATCAATTTTACCCTCTTCTATATCTGATTTTTTAAAGGAAAGTAAAATTATCTCCTCATCAATTTCTTTTTTTTCAATTGCGTTATGGATATAATTTTTTGTTAGCTGAATTAATTGCTGGTAAACGAGAACATATCCGCTTGAATTATATATCAGGACCAGAGCAGCAACAATGGCAATAATTTTTTTAAAGTTATTTATTCTAAACATCATTGCATAAATCAATAGCTGAAATAAAATAGTTATTCATTGCTTAACCTCACTTATTAAAATACATAACTAAATTAAAATATTCATTAAAAAGGTTTATTTTTAGTATGAATGAAACTGATGATGAGTCACATTGCGCAGGTGAATCGTAATCATAATCGCACTCTTACTCGATCTAAATCGATTACGATTATGAGTATGATTACGAATTAATGTATAAGGTGCGTTAATTAAAAATATAATTGAGCATAGTTAATAGAAAAGGAATAGCTGGATATTATGAATAGCCACGACTTTTAAGTCGTGGATTAGATATTATCCCTAATATTCAGGCTTTAGCCAAAATTAGATACTTAATTGCGGCTAAAGCCAATACATTGATCTAATTCTATCCCACGACCTAAAGAGACTGTGTGAAAATAAAAATATT
>JAUSIA010000508.1 GCA_030648225.1 Ignavibacteria bacterium
TTAATTTTCCGCAGATATTTGTTTCAAATTATGTGAGGCAGCTTGGATTTAAAAAACCCTGGATGCTTAAAACAGCGCTTGTACAAAGAATACCCTGGCTTGTTCTCGCTCTTCTCAGTTATTTCCTGATTGAAAAAGTTAACAATGATACTGCTTTGCTTATTCTTTTTCTTGGACTTGCATTTGCTGCTTTCGGGGGAAGTATCAATCTTCCCGGCTGGTTTGATCTCATCTCGAAAATTACACCTGTACAATTAAGAGGAAGATTATTTGCTTATCGCTCTGTACTTGGTGCTGCAATGGGCATATTCGGCGGCTGGTTAGTTTCAAAAATTCTTGCCGTAATAGCTTTTCCTGAAAACTTTGCTTTACTTTTTCTTCTTGCATTTTTAATTACAATGTCATCTTATTTTTTTCTTACTCTATTAAATGAAGAAGAGCCAAATCATCCGAAACAAACATTTTCTTACAAAGAATTTTTAAAGCGTCTTGGATCAATAATCAAAGAAGAAAAAAATTTCAGGAATTTTTTAATTGCCGATTCTCTGATGATGCTAGCTTTAATGTCGCACGCTTTTTTTGCAGTGAATGCTTTTGAAAAATTTTCATTACCGGATGCTTATGCAGGTTATTTTACAATTGCTATGATGCTCAGTATGGTATTCGGAAGTTTATACTTCGGATATCTCGCCGATAAACATGGGCATAAGCTCAGCTTATTATGGGGAGTTGTTTTCACTTTAATTGCATGTATTGCTGCTTTGATATCACCTTCGGTGGAAATTTATTATATCTGTTTTGCAGGATCAGCCTTAACAATTTCTTTAAGTCTGGTATCCCGGTTAACAATTATTTCGGAAATATGTAAAGAAGATGATCGTCCAACTTACATTTCTTTAACAAATTTAATTACCGCTCCTTTTATTTTATCGGGATTGTTAGGCGGATGGATTGCAAACCTGTTTGGTTATAATATTGTTTTTATAATTGCAGGAATATTTGCTCTTGGTTCTGCATTATGGTTTTTAATAATGGTCGAAGAACCGAGGAAGAAGAATTTGGTATTAGCAAAGCAATAAAAAATAAGAGCCTTACCCTAACCCTTTCCCAAAGGGAGAGGGAATAAAAAAGAAAATAAAAGTTTCAATTAATGAAACGAAGAGACTTCATAAAAAAATCTGATGTCATTGGTGCAGGTTCCTTACTTGCAGCAAATGAACTTCTTTCTGCACCACTTGTTCTTACCAAATCTAGAACGATAAAAAATACTGTGCAGGGGGAGTTACTTTTTAAACCTTATTTTGTACAGAAAGGAAGAGGACCTCATATTTATGATCTTGTTTGGGCAACTGATAAAAACTGGGATACATTTTACTCAAATATTTCTTTTTCAAGTGAAGGAATAAAGATATCCGATACAAAAGATGAAGAAAAATTTGGAATTAATGCACGCTGGAATGTTGAAGGTTTTGGTTACACAAATATTACTGCAGATAACGGTGGAGAATTTTATACTCTTCCTCCTGACGGAAAATTAAATCAGCTTAATTTGAATTATGAATTTGCAAAGAGTCGTGTTGCTAGGAATAAAAAAAGAATTCTTCATCTTAAAAAAGATGGATGGATTCCTTCTAAAGAAGTTGAGATGTTTTTGGATCTATCCGAAGGTTTATATGTTGATGCAACCAAAGTTTATTCTGATAAAGAAAAATGTGCACTTCTTGCTCAGAAAAGTTTGAACTATGCTCTATGGGCAAGCGAAAAAATGGAATTGGAAAAAGCTAATTATGTCATTCAGGAAGGGGGTTACAGAGAAGATTTTTTTGTTGGCTGTGATGCAAGAAGTTTCTATCAGATGTATCAGGATAAATTTCTCGATCTTTTCAGCGAACTATTTAATTATGCAAACATTACCTTTGTGGCAAAAGGTGATGGAATGATGTCTGACTATCAGCCCGAAAAAGGAGTAATAAATCCTGAAACACGTGAAGTATTAATTAAGAAATTAAATCAGAGAAATATTAAATGCCAGGAAAGATTGCTCTTCTGGTTTCATGATTGCTGCATTCCCGACTGGCTTCGTAATATGAAATATGATGAGCTTCTTAAGTATGCAGAAAAACTTACTTCAGATACAATGAAACAGTTTGGCAGTTCATTTTATGCAATGGAAGTTGTAAATGAACTGCACGATTGGGCAAATGAACTAAAATTAAATCACGAGCAGATAACTGAATTAACAAGATTAATTAATGATGTTTCAAAATCTGTTGCCCCTAATGTAAAAACAACTATAAACAGCTGCTGCCTCTTTGCAGAGTATGTTCATATGAATCAATATTCTTCTGGTGAGCCTGCTAAATTTCCTCAGAGAACTCCATGGCAATGGACTAAAGATTTAATAGATGCCGGAATTGATATAGATATTGTTGAACTTCAGATGTATTACCCTTACCGAGATTTGCAGGATTCGATTTTAATGACTGAAAGGTTTGAAGTTTTTAACAAGCCGATTCATTATTCTGAAGTTGGTGTTTCTGCCGGACCAACAGAAAGATCTGTAAAGCTTGGAACAGTAGAGTTTCCAGAAGAACCTTATTTATGGCATCATCAATGGGATGAAGAAACTCAGGCGGATTGGCTTGAACAGATTTATACTCTTGCATACAGCAAACCTTACGTCAAAGCTTGCAACTGGTTTGATTTAATAGATACACATTCATATATGCAAAATGGTGGATTGTTCAAATCGGAAAGAGGAGAACCTAAAGCATCATATCATCGTTTGAAAAATTTAAAAGAAAAGTGGAAAAATATTTAATAATTCTTTGTGCATCTTAGGACCTTTTGAGACTTTGTGGCAAAAGAATTAACCACTAAAACACTAAGTATCACTAAAGGAAATGAATTTAATGGAACGAAGAGAGTTCATTAAAAAATCTGCTGTTGCGGGATTAGGACTGGCAATTGTCCCCAGTCTTTTATATTCAAACCAGACAATTCTAACAAGAAGCAAAACTTTAAGAAATACTGCACTTGGAGAATTAATTTTCAAACCTGTTTTTGTTCAAAAAGGTAGGGGACCGCATCTGCTTGATTGGGCTTATGCAAGCGACATAAGATGGGATGCATTCTTTTCCAACGTAACTGCTTCAAATGAAGGAGTTAAAATCTCTGATACAAATGGAAAAGAAAAATTTGGAATTGACGTAAGATGGAATGTTGAGGGATTCGGTTACATTTTTATTACAGGAGATAACGGTGGAGAATTTTATCAGCTTCCGCCCGAGGGAAAACAGCTTACTTTAAATCTTAATTATGAATTAGCAAAAAGCAGGGTTGCAAGAAATAAAAAACGCTTAAATAAATTTTCAAATGAAGGATATATTCCTTCAAGGGAAATAAAATCATTCATTGATTTATCTGAAGAATATTTTGAAGATGCTAAAAAATCTGAATTGAATATAGAGAAGCTGGGATTGCTTTCGCAGCAGGCTCTTTATTATGCAATGTGGGGCGGCGAAAAATTAGAACTTGAGAATGCTAAATTTAATATTCAGAAAATTGGTTATCGTTCTAACTTTTTTATTGGTTGCGATGCGCGGGGTTATTACCAGATGGATCCCGAAACATTTATGAAATTATTTACAGATGTTTTCAACTACGCAACTATTACATATTACCTGGAAAGCGGATTCTATGAAGATTTTGAACCTCAGGAAGGGAAAAAACAATTTGAAGTCCGTGATGTTGTTTTCAAAAGATTAAAAGATAAAAATATTACTGTTGAAGGAAGACCTCTTTACTGGCCCTACAAAACTGTAACTCCTGACTGGTTGAGAAATAAATCTTACGATGAAATTCTGAAGTATGTTGAAAAGCATGTGAAAGAAGTTGTCGGACATTATGGAGATCAGATGTATGCTTGGGAAATTGTAAACGAATCTCATGATTGGGCAAATGAAACAAAACTTACACCCGAACAAATAATAAATGTAACAAAGCTTGCATGCGAAGTTGCCAAAGAAACAAATCCGAAGGTTCATCGCCTGATAAATAATTGCTGTCCTTATGCAGAGTATGTCCAATTAAAGAAATGGGGAGAGCTTGATGCAGAATATCCTCAGCGTACTCCTTTTCAATTTATGGAAGATCTTGTTAATGCTGGAGTTGATTTTACAATAACAGGCCAGCAAATGTATTTCCCATATCGTGATCTTCAAGATACAATTATTTTGATTGAACGTTTAGAAAAATTTAGCAGACCAGTTCAGTTAACTGAGGTTGGTGCAAGTTCTGGTCCAAATAAAGATTCTATTATGACAGGAAGACTCGGAATGCCTGAAGAACCATACATCTGGCACGGACACTGGACTCAGGAATTACAGGCTGACTGGCTGGAAGGTCTTTACACTCTTGTATACAGCAAACCCTGGATTGAAGCCGTTAACTGGTATGATTTTGTTGATCCTTATTCCTGGATTAAGCAAGGCGGGCTGTTAGAATCTCCAAAAGGAGAAAAGAAATTGGCTTATGATAGATTGTTGAACTTGCAAAAAGAGTGGAGAAATTTATAACCTCTTTATCTCACCCTTTGTAAAAGGAGGAGAGATTTTAAAGTTCCTCCCCTTTTACAAAGAGGGGTTAGGTGGGATTATTTTTTTACTATAGAAATACTTCATCTTATTCCCTATTAGAATAAAAAAACATGAAACGAAGAGAATTCATTAAAAAATCCGCATTTGCAGGTGCAGGAGTGGTTGTTGCTGTAAATGAAATTTTATCATCTCCATTAATTCTTACAAGGAGCAGAACAATTCCAAACACTGGAAAAGGGGAGTTAGTTTTCAAACCTTATTTTGTACAGGACGGATCCGGTCCTCATCTTGGAATAATAAAATCATTTGAGAATATTGGTCCAGCTGAGTGGGATTTTCCAAGCTGGGCTTTTGCCAGTGATGCTGAATGGGATGCCTTCTATTCCAATATTTTTGCGGCAAGAGATGGAATTAAAATTTCAGATGCAGGAGGTAAAGAAAAATTTGGGGTAAATGTTAGATGGAATGTCGAAGGCTTCGGCTACATTTATATGACTGCTGATAATGGAGGAGAATTCTATGAATTACCCGATTTAGGAAAAAGTAAAACTCTCAATCTCAATTTTGAGCTTGCAAAATCACGTGCAGCAAAAAATAGAGAAAGGGTAAATCAGTTTATTAAAGAAGGATGGGAGCCTTCAAGAGATTTAAAACCTTATATTGGTCTTTCAGAAGAGTATTTTGCAGATGCAAATAAAATTCAAAATGATGGAGAGAAATGTGGAAGGTTATCTCAGAGTTCACTCTATTACTCGATGTGGGCGGGAGAAAAGATTGAAATAGAGAAAGCCTGGTTTGATATTAGAAAGAATGGATTCAGGGAAAACTTTTTTATCGGCTGCGATACGAAAGGTTTTTCCAGAATGGATAAAAATCTTTTCATAGAACTTTTTGCTGATCTTTTTAATTATGCTACCATAACCCATTATCTTCCTCGTTTTCAGAAAGAAGAAGGAATTTATGATTATGGTGACCGCGATGAACAGTTTCAAAAACTAAGAGCAAAAGGTATTACAGTCGAAGGGCGTCCAGTTTTCTGGGCTGATGAGTGCTGCACTCCCCAATGGCTTATTAATAAAAGTTATCCTGAACTTCTTAAATATGTAGAGAAACATACAAGAGAAGTTATCAGTCATTATGGTAATGAAATGTATGCTTGGGAAATTATAAACGAAGCTCATGATTTTGGAAATATTCAGAAGCTTCTTCCTGATCAGTTAGTGGAGATTGCAAAATTAATTGCCGACGTTGCCAAAGATACTAATCCGAAAGTTCATCGTTTAATAAATAATTGCTGTATCAATGCTGATTACATCCAGATATGGACACCGAAAGAAGTTTACAAACAAAATCAACTCGTAACTCCTCATCAGTTTATTAAAATGTGTTATGAAGCGGGGGTTGATTTTACAATTACTGGGCAACAGCTTTATTATCAATATACAAACAGGGATCTTGCCGATACAATCAGAATGACTGAGAGATTAAAGAAGTTTGGAAAGCCTGTTCAGATAACTGAGATTGGCACTACATCTGGTCCTACAAAAGAAACAGTAGCCTCAGGTGATTATGTTTTGCCAAATCATCCTTATAGTTGGCACCGTCATTGGGATGAAGAACTTCAGGCAGAATGGCTTGAGCAGATTTATACAATATTGTACAGCAAACCTTGGATTGAAGCGATTAACTGGTACGATTTTGTTGATCCTTATTCTTTTATAAAAAATGGCGGATTAATCGCAAATCCTGAAGGAGAAATAAAACCAGCTTATCTGAGATTAAAAAATTTAAAAGAGAAGTGGAGAAATGCTTAGAGTAATAAAATGCGGGATTCCGCCAAAGGCGTGGACAAGTTCAGCAGGACACGACTATCCTAATATTCTTGAAAATATATCATGCCCGGAAAATTAATCTTCAAACCAAACTTTGTTCAAAGAGGAAGCGGACCTCACCTTGATCCGCTTGTTTATCTCACTGATGACAATGAAAATGCTTTTCATTCAGAAATAGCTTTAACAAAAGAAGGAGTAGTTATTTCTGATACGGAAGGGAAACAAAAATTCTCTCTTCATGTCAGATGGAATATTGAAGGCTTTGGTTATATCTATTGCTTCGCTGATAACGGGGGAGAATTTTATCAGCTTCCATCCAGTGGAGAAAAAACTTTAAATCTTAATTATGAGCTTGCAGTCAGCCGTGTAAAATTCAATCAAAAAAGATTAAAAAAATTTATGGAGGATGACTGGTCTCCATCTAAAGAAGTGGGAGCACTAAAGGATCTTTCTGAAGAATTGCTGAATGACGCCGCTCATGTTAAAAATAATACTGAAAAATGTTCTCTTCTTTCACAGCTTTCATTAAAGTATTCTATGCTTGTTGGCGATTATTTGGAACTCGAGCGAGCAAGATATGATGTTCATAAAAACGGAAGAAGAAAAGATTTCTTTTTCGGCTGTGACGCTCGAGGTTATTTTCAGATGGATAGCAATCTTTTTATCGAAAAGTTTAAAAAGCTTTTTAACTTTGCTACAATAACTCATTATCTGAAAGGAGATTTTGTTGATTTTGAAGCTGAGGAAGGGAAGAAGCAGTATGCAGTCCGTGAAGAAATTCTTAAAAGTTTAAGAGAAAATAATATTACTATTGAAGGTCGTCCTTTATTCTGGACTCACGAATGGGTAACACCTGATTGGCTTAAGCAGAAAAAATATCCAGAGCTTCTTAAATGGATTGAAAAGCATGTTACTCAAGTAGTAAGTCATTATAAAGATCAGATTGAAGTTTGGGAGGTTGTGAATGAACTTCATGACTGGGCGAATGAACTTTTGTTGTCAAGAGAACAGACCATTGAAGTAACAAAGCTTGCCTGTGAAGTTGCAAGAAATACAAATCCTAAAATCAAATTATTAATAAATAACTGTTGTCCTTTCGGAGAGTATGTTCAATTAAAAAAAATGGGAAATCTTAATGCAAGGTTTCCACAGAGAACACCGCACCAGTTTATTCAGGATCTTGTTGGTAATGATGTTGATTTTGATGTAGTTGGAGTTCAGCTATATTTTGTCTGGCGTTCTGCTGCTGATGCAATAAACAATACTGAACGATATCTTCAGTTTGGAAAGGAAGTTCATCTTTCAGAGGTAGGCGCACCTTCATTCGGTTTAAAGCTTGAGTTTATTGATCCTGATCCGGGTGATTATTCAAAATACCCATATGAATGGCATCGTCACTGGGATGAAGAACTGCAAGCTGACTGGCTTGAATACAATTTTACTCACGCTTACAGCAAACCGCAAATCACTGCTGCCAACTGGTATGATTTTGTTGATCCTAAAGCGTTTTTAATTAAAGGTGGATTGTTACGTTCACCTGAGGGGGAAGAGAAAGCAGCTGTTGATCGCCTTCTTTCTTTAAAGGAAAAGTGGAATAAGCTACCGTAAGTTTCTATTTCATACCGGACTTGATCGGCATTTCTGACAAAATCTCATACTAAATCCGTATCAACTGCAAGATACATAATTATAAATTCTGAGGTACAATGAATAATATTAATCGCAGATCTTTCATCAAAAAAACTGCATTGGGAACTGCAGGTTTAACCGTAAGTCCATTTTTGAACTGGTCATCATTATTTGCAAAAACAAATAAAGATCAGGTGCTTCGTCCTTATCCTCATCCATGGCAACCGAAATTTGATTGGGTTTATGCAACAGATATTAATGAAGATCCGTTTCTTTCATCTTTAAAAGTAACACAGGATGGAGTAACTGTTCCATCAGATTTTGGAAATAAAAAGTTCTCAATTAACGGAAGATGGTATGTTGAAGGATTTGGATACATAATGCTCGGAGCTGATAACGGCGGAGAGTATTATTCTACAAATGATTTTCCTGAACATGGAATTTTAAATTATGAGTTTTCAAAAAGCCGACTAATCAGGAACAGAAATGTAAAAGCAAGATATGAGAAAGAAGGAACACAATTTTCTGATGAAGTAAATTATCTTACAAATCTTTCTGAAGAATTATTTGAAGATGCAACAAAATCTTTAAACAACCCGGAACAATCTGTAAATTATTCTGATGATGCACTGAAGTATGCTTTATGGGCTGGTGAAAAAATTGAGCTTGAAAGAGCAAGAAGTGAGATTGAAAGATTAAACAGAAAAGATCCGGTTTATTTCGGATGTGAAACGCGTCAGTATATTTGGGCTAAATCTGAAGATATGACCAAACGATTTGAAGAGCTTTTTAATTTTGCTACAATCACTCATTATATATGGGATACCTGGTATGAATTATTCGAACCCAGTGAAGGAGTTTATAACTGGGGAGTAAAAGATAATATCGTGAACTGGCTTTCCCAAAAAAATATTACAATACAGGGAAGACCACTTTTCTGGTTTCATCCTATAGTAACTCCGGACTGGCTTAAGAATAAAAATTTTGATGAACTAAAGAAGTATGTTGAAAAGCATACATACGATCTTGTTACTCATTATGGGGATAAAGTTTTACAATGGGAAGTTGTGAATGAATATCATGACTGGGCAAACATTCATAATCATACTCCTGAACAGATTACGGAAATAACAAGACTGGCTTGCGATAAAACAAAGGAGGCAAATCCAAAAGTTATAAGGATATTGAATAACTGCTCTCCATGGGCTGAATATGCTGCTATGGGAAGAATGGCAAGAATGGATGCAACGCGCCCTCTTCGCTCACCAAGAAAATTTATCCAGGATTTACTTGAAGCAGGTGTTGAATATGATGTACTTGGTATCCAGATTTATTTTCCTCGCAGAGATCTTTCAGATATTGTAAGATTAATTGAAAGATTGGAAAAATTTGGCAAGCCAATTTATATAACAGAATTTGGAACTTCATCGGGGCCGACAAAAGAATTAATTGCAACCGGTGAAATGAAACTTCCCGATGAACCATATGAATGGCATCGTCCCTGGGATGAAGAACTTCAGGCCGAATGGCTTGAACAAGTTTATACACTTTATTACAGCAGACCGACTATTAAAGCAATTAACTGGTATGATTTCTCTGACTTCCGTCCCCATATCCGTAACGGAGGATTAATCAGAGAAGATAGTTCTGCAAAAAGATCATTTTTTAGATTAAAGGAATTATTAGAATCATGGAACAGACTACCAAAAGCTTAAAAGAAGAATCAAACCAGGCAAAAAAAGAGATGACATCCAAAGAAAGAATACTAACTGCAATGCGGAGAGAGAAAGCAGATTATGTCCCGGTCAGCCCGGATATTTCTGTGATGGTTCCCGATAGATTAGACGGCAGACCATTTTATGAAATTCATCTTGATGGAAGAGAACATAACGGATGGACATCTGCAACTCATGGAGAAGTTTATGTTGAAGCTGTAAAATATTTTGGGATGGATGGATTTTATATGTATGGGGGATTAAAACAAATCGGGCCTGACAGACCAGAATTTGAAAGTAAAATTATTGATAGACCTGAAGGAAAATTAGTTGAAAGAATCTGCCGCACTTCCAAAGGAGATCTTACCGAAAAGGAAATGTATTTTGGAGATGAACCTCCCTGGAGAGAAGAAAAACCAATTAAAGATCTTTATCCTGATTTTGAAAAGATGCAGCTTTTTATGGGATTGGGTGATTGGAAATGGGAGAAGAAATATAAAGATAAACATGTAATCGGCGAGCAAGGAATTTATATGGGAATGATTCCGGTTTTCCAGGATTGGTGGTTCCATTACAGGCAAGGTGGATTTGAGCAATGCTTTATGGATTTTATGATGGAAGCAGATTTTATGGATAAAGTTCATGAATACTGGATGGAATGGGCAATTGCAAATGTTAAAGCAATGCTGGAAGCAAAGCCTGATGTAATTATGCTTGGCGGTTCAAGTGCAAGCTTAAGTGTAAGCTCTCCGGCTATCTTTAGAAAGTATGAGTTGCCTTTTATTCAAAAAGCATCTACAGTTTGCAAAGATGCGGGAATAATTTCCCATCTTCATATCTGCGGAAAATCTTGGCCTTTAATTGAAATAGTAGCAAATGAATCTGATCTTGCTTCAATGGAACCGATGGAAGAACCTCCTACAGGCAATGTTGATCTTACTCAAGTGAAAAAAATTGTCGGTGATAAACTCTGTATAAAAGGTAATATTAATACAACGGAATTTATGCTTACTGCAACTCCGGAAGAAGTTGATGAAAAATGCAAAAGATTAATTGATACAGTTGGGTATGATGGTGGATTCATTCTTTCAACCGGAGATCAATGCGGAAGAGATACACCTGATACAAATATTTTTAAGATGGTTGAGGTTGCTAAGACTTATGGAAAGTATTAAATAAAAATTTAAAGGATATAATGATTTATTTTAGATTTACTATTATAATATCAATCTGTCTGAGTTCTTTTTCATTTTCTCAGTCAATTGAAATAAATAAAAGAGATGCTACAATTTGGGCAAGAGAACAGTCAATCGATGGAAAACTTTTTGATTTCTTCGAACCAAATGTTATTCTTTATTTAAATGGAAATGCAATCAACTCGTCAGTAAATCCTTCAGATAGTACTTTCACAATTCCACTTATTCTGAATGAAGGTTTAAGCACAGTCATAGTAGAAGCCGGTGCAGTTGTATCTGATACTTTAAGATTAACTCTTGGTTATAATATTCGTCCAGAAGTTTATGCTTATACAAATGTAAACGGAAGAGATGTAACTCTGCGAGGAACTGTTATTGAAAATCCAGATACATCTTCTTTAACTTTTTTATGGATGGAAGATATTAATAATCCTTCTTCAGTTTCAATTACAAATCCGAATGATATCCTTGCTTCTTTTTCTTTATCTACTGATGCACCTTTGGGAGAATATTATTTCGATCTTTATACTTATTCATCTCAAGGAGATACAGTAAAAAGCAGAACATTTGTTACGGTTGATTCAAATGAAATAAAATCATTCGATATAAAAAATGATTATGCGGCCTGGATTGACTCAGCAATAATTTATGAAATTACTCCATATATTTTTGCTAATGGTAATCAGAGCAATAATAATGATTTTAATACAATAACAAATAAAATTCCGGATTTTATCCGGCTTGGTCTTAATACTATATGGCTGCAGCCTGTTTACAAAACTCACTTCGGTGGGCAGGGATACGATGTTACTGATTATTTCGGAGTCAGAAGTGATGCGGGAACTGAAGATGATTTGAGAAACTTAATCCAAACTGCAAAAGCTAACGGCTTAAAAGTTATGTTTGATTTTGTTCCTAACCATTCTTCTATTCAGCATCCTTATGCAAAAAATACAGTTACTTACGGAGAGAACTCACATTACTATCATTTTTATCAAAGAGAATTTGATAATGCACCTTATTCGCAGCATTATAATCTTCATCCGCAGGGATTTGTTTATTACTTCTGGCAGGATTTGCCTAATCTAAATTATGATAACCCGGAAGTTCAGAAATGGATTACCGAAGCCGCAACTTATTGGGTAAGAGAACTTGATATTGACGGCTACCGCTTTGATGCTGTGTGGGGAGTTAATGCACGCAATCCTGATTTTATGAAACAGCTTCGTCTCGCTATAAAAAGAATTAAACCTGAATTACTAATGCTTGCTGAAGATAAAGCAACGAGAGCTGAAACTTTTGATGAAAATTTTGATGCTGCTTATGACTGGTATCCTGAGGAAGATTGGGTTTCTCACTGGACCTGGCAGACTGATTATAATCCTAATGCTAATCCTACCATTTTTAATTATTCTAATCAGAATCTGAGATCTCAGCTTTTACGTTATGCTATAACAAATCATGGAAATGGATTCGCTCCTGATGCAAAAGTTTTGCATTTTATGGAGAATAATGATCAATTCCATTTCATAACTCACCATGGACTTGATAGAACAAAAATGGTGGCAGCACTTGAATTCACTCTTCATGGAATTCCTCTGATATATAACGGACAGGAAATTGGTAAAGAAGGACATCCTTATGAGCATGAGTTTATTTTCTATCCAGGTCTCCCTCTCGATTATGATGACATATATGGTTTATTCGGTTATTATCAAAATTTAATAAAGTGGAGAAAAATTCTCCCAGCACTTTACAGGGGAGATTATGAAGAGATTAGTGTATCTCCAAATCAGTATGTCTTTTCATTTAGAAGATGGAAAAATGACCAGAATGTAATCACAGTTTTAAATATGAGATCCTCCTCAGCAAATGCAGTTGTTACCTTGCCGGTTAATGAGATGAATCTTGATTCAACTAAAACATATTATCTTACAAACTTGCTGGAAGGAGACTATATTGCTGGCACGCCATCAGAATTAGCTACTTTAAATATTCCTATGGAACAGTATAGTGCAAAAGTTTACCTGCTTGCGGATTCGATCGTAACAGGTGTTGAAGATATTGCTTCGATTGTTCCCGGAACATTTGATGTATTCCAGAATTACCCTAATCCATTTAATCCTTCTACAACAATAAAATATAATCTTCCTTCTGAAGGAAAAGTTACCGTAAAGATTTTTGATGTTCTCGGAAGAGAAGTCGCATCACCTGTAAATGAAATTCAGCAAGCTGGTTCTCACACAGCAGTTTTTGATGGAAGTAAATTCTCAAGCGGTGTTTATATCTACAGGATTGAGTTTGATAATCATTCTTTTTCAAAGAAGATGCTTCTTTTGAAATAACGTTCATACTATTTACTCACAGGTACAAAATCCTTTATAATTTATAATTTTATGAATATCCTGATCATTGGGGGAACAGGTTTTATTTCCAGCAGGCTTGTTGAAAAACTTCTTCAATCAGGTAACAAGGTTATTGTTTATACACGCGGCAAATCAAAAAAGAAAATTCGGGGAAACCCAAATCTGATTTATGAAACAGGGAACAGAGAAAATGAGAAAAGGTTAAGTGAGCTTTTATCAAAACATAAGTTTGATGTTGTGTATGATATGATAGCATATCTTCCTGAAGAATCTGAGCTAATGGTAAAAATATTTAAGGGAAAAATCGTGAGGTTTATTCACTGCAGCACCATTTCGGTTTATATGGTTTCCGATGATATCCAATGCCCGGTAACAGAAGACCAGGACAAAAGAAAATTAATGGAATATTATCCGCGGAATCCTTTCGGTATGGATTATGGAATTAACAAAAGAAAATGTGAAAATGTTCTGTGGAATGCACACAATGATAAAAATTTTCCTGTCACATGTCTTCGTCCAACTTTTGTATCCGGGCCTGAAGATCCGTCAAAACGCGATTACTTTTGGATTGAGAGAATAAAGGATGGAAAACCTTTGCTTGTTCCTGGTACTGGCGAATTTAGATTTCAGCAGGTTTTTGTAAAAGATGCAGCAAAAGCATTCTGCGATCTTCTAGATTATGATGTTACGATAGGTGAATCATCTAATGTTGCAGCAGAAGAAATTTTTACTTTAAATGAATATTTAAAAGCTATTGGTGAATTAATGGATAATTCATCGAAGCTTGTACATATTGAGCAAAATATTTTTGATAAGCTTGAGATCAGCTATTATCCCGGTACAGATGTATTCCCTTTTAATACCAGAAGAGATGCATTTTTTAGTCTGGAAAAGATTAAGAAACATATTAATTACAAAACTACTCCTTTTAAAGAATGGATGGAAAAAACAATCAGCTGGTATTTAAATGAATTTGATGGGCATTCAGTAGCCTACAATAAACGTGAAGAAGAAATAAAAATTTTAGAATCATTCCGAAATTAATGTCAAGTATCTTTTTCAAAAAAACATTTTTCAGGTCATTCGTAATTATCTTATTTCATGAAATCACATTTCAAATGTTATCTGCTCAGACAATTTCTTTAAATGGTGAATGGAAATTTGTAACTGATTCAAGTAACACTTTGACTGTTAAATCAATTGAAAATTGTGAATGGAGAAATTCTGAAGTTCCTCTTTCATGGCAGGCACAATTTGAGGATTTAAGAGACTACCAGGGTGTTGCCTGGTATAAAAAATCTTTTATACTTTCAAAGATTGATCCGACAGAAGTTGTTTTAATAAAATTTAACGCAGTTGATTATTTAGCTGAAGTCTTTATAAATAATTATTATGTTGGAAAACATGAAGGCGGTTATACACCTTTCGAATTTGATATTACCAGTTATATAAAAGAAGGGTTAAATGAAATTGTTGTTCGTGTTATGGACCCGGTTAATGATGAAACAGGAACTGAAGAAATAAGTTATTGGAATATTCCGCATGGTAAACAAACATGGTATGTACAGACAAGCGGTATCTGGCAGGATGTAAATATTATTATAAAACCCGAATTATTTATTCAAACTCTTAAAATTACTCCATCAATTGATGGAATAATTCAGATTAAAACAAAATTAAACAAGCCAGCTTCTGGTAAAAATGAATTAAAATTAAAAATAACTGATGACGATAATAAAATTGTTGTAAACAAAACTATAAATATTTCGCAAGATGAAATAGAAATAAATTTAAAAGAAGAGATCAATGATCCTCAATTGTGGAGTTTTAATTTTCCGAATCTTTATACAATTGAAGCAGAAATAGGAAGTGATAAGATTACAGAAAGATTTGGTTTTAGATTAATTGAAGCAAAGAATAAAAAACTTTATTTAAATGAAGAACCATTTTATTTAATTGCTGCACTTGATCAGGATTTTTATCCAGAAACAATTTATACAACTCCTTCTGAAGAATATATACGTGATGAAATGTTAAAGGCAAAACAACTTGGATTGAATATGCTGCGGTGCCACATTAAAGTTCCTGATCCTGTTTATTTAAAAGTTGCTGATGAAGTCGGTTTATTAATCTGGTATGAAATCCCTAACTGGGATGTTTTTACTTTCGATGCAGCAGCCCGCAGTTCAAAAACAATTGATGAGATGCTTGAAAGAGATTGGAATCATCCCTCGTTAATTATTGTTAGCATCATTAATGAAAGCTGGGGAATTGATCTTCAAAAAAAAGAACAGCGTGAATGGCTTTTAACTGAATTTGACCGCGTTAAAGAAAAAGCAATTGGCAGGTTGGTGGTTGATAATAGTACCTGTTATGGAAATTTTCATTTAAAGAGCGATATTAATGATTATCATACCTATTGGTCAATCCCGGATAATAAAGAAAATTTTGATGAAACAATTAAAGAAATTTCTCAAAGACCTAAATGGCTTTTCAGTGAATTTGGAGATTCTAGGGAAACCGGTGATGAACCTTTACTGATTTCGGAGTTCGGTAACTGGGGGCTTCCAAAGCTTCCTGATCAATTACCCTGGTGGATTGAAAGACAATTTCTTGATATTGATGTTTCACTTCCAAAGGATTTTAATAAAAGATTTTTTGATTATAAATATGATGAAATATTTAATTCATATGATGAGCTTGCGGGAGAATGTCAGCGTG
>JAUSIA010000021.1 GCA_030648225.1 Ignavibacteria bacterium
AATTATCCAGCGCCTCTTTTCTAAAATTCTATCAACATCATCATCAAGCCCTTTAAGTGCTTCATCAACACTCATTACACCTCTTGCTGCAAGCTCAGCATACTGCTGAACTTTTGAGAAAGCAATCTGTTCCCATTCAGGAACTTTAGGTGTCGCTACTACATGAAAAAACTGTTCATAAAATGCTTTCATATATGGATCATCTTTAAGAGCCGGATCATTCCAGGCTTCTTTTATTGCAGGAAGATCGTTTAGAAGCTTATAGAATTCTATTTGTGTAACAGGCTGAGAAAGAAATTCAATCAGTCTCCATGCTTCTTCTTTATGTTCTGAGTTATTAAAAATTATTAAACTCGATCCGCCTGCAAGTGAAACACCGGGGTATTCATTTTCCTGATACCCTGGCAAAGGTGCAGTTGACCATTTATCTGCAAGAGAGCCTTTCATCCATTTTTTAAACTCAGGTATATTCCAGGGCCCTGAGATATACATACTGAAATATTCATCAGCAAAAGCCTGGTAAACATTTGTAACCTGAGAAATACCAATGGGCGCTAATTTTTCTTTATGGAAATTAACTAAGTAATCAAATGCTTCTTTAAATTCTTTACTGCTGAAGTTTCCTCTGGAGTTTTGATCTTTAAGTAAACCTGCACCAGCCTGCAAACCAAAAATTACAAACGGAGCCCATTCATTAGTGGGAAGATATATCGCATATTTATCTTCACCTTTGTAAAGAGCTTTTATTTTTCGTGAAAGATTAAGAAGCTCCTTCCATGTTTTTGGCGGATGATCATAACCTGCTTTTTGAAAAATATCTTTCCTGTAAAACATAATACGGGTATCTACATACCATGGAACACCATATACTTTATTACCTATTACATTAGTTTCCCAAATTCCTTCAAAATAATTTTCTTTTTTTATTAAAGGAGATTTACTTATCAATTCATCAAGTGGTGTAATTGAATTTAGTGCAGCAAATTGTGGTATCCATGTATTTCCGAGCTGACATAAATCGGGAGTGTTATCACTTGCAACTGCTGTTATTAATTTTTCCTGTGCCGCTGTCCATGGCATCTGCTGTACATGTACTTTAATATCAGGATTTTGTTTTTCAAACTCCGGGATAAGTTTTGTTACAACTTCAGCTTCAGAACCCATTGCCCAGAATTTGAGAGTTGTAATGTTATCTTCTTCTTTGTTACAACTGAAAGAAAAACAAAATTGTATTATTACAGCAGGTAATAAAAAATATTTAAAAATTTTGGATGACATTTGCTAAGCAAATTTTTATTTCATCCCTAACGGGATTTTGATTTTTGTGTCGTTTTGGTTTACTATGAATATATCATCCCTAAAGGGATTTAGCATTATATTAATTCTTTCTAAACGTAATTGTTCATTATACTTCTGAGATAACATTGTTATTATTTCTGAAAAACCATTTTACCTGTTAATAATTTTTCTCCGGCTTTCAATCTATAAAAATAAATTCCGGAGCTTACTGATTTTAAGCTGTTGTCTCTTCCATCCCAATAAATATTATTTACTCCTCTTTCCAGTTCACCTGCAAAAAGTTCTCTGACTTTTTCTCCCAGAAAGTTATAAATACTTAACAGTACATTTTCTTTTCCTGGTAATGAAAAGACAATTGTAGTAGATGGATTAAAAGGATTTGGATAATTGCCGATTAACTTAAAATCATTAGCAATAATATCTTCATCATTTATACCTGTTGTTGAATCCGGCACAAATCCAATTGCATTAAGCATAGGTTGTATTTCAGGATTTGCCATAAAATTATTCCAGAGAAGTCCTGTACGGTAATTTTCAACCATAACTATTATGGGCCCCTGATCTATTGCAAGGTAGCTGTTTGCAAACCAGTCTTGAGTTGGATTAAATGCATCCTTGAAACCAAATGGTCCCCAAATATTTTCCCCATAAGTATTATACATATTCTTAAATGCTGCTATTGATTCTATATGAGTATATGGCATTGAAGATAAAGCAGCAGTTGGTGAGATTGTACCATTATCACGACTGCCGCTAAAATCAGGTTCGTGCGCCAAGTAACCGAATGGATCATCGCTTGCTGTTAAGCCCCAGGTGTTTTCATTATAACCAACATAGCTGTGGGGATTATCAATGCAATATGCACGGTTTATTAGAGTATGATTTCTATTGTTATAGAAATAATTTGCATAAGCATCTCTTTTAAACCTTGGATCGAAACCGAGAAAAGAATAATGAGCAAAAAATAATGGGCCGCCATAATCCCATCCTACATAAAGGGGATAACCATAAAAAGAATTACCGTTAACATAATTCGGACTGCTCGCCCAGCCACTTGCATATAAGCTTGCAGGTATGCTGTGTGTTGGAGAAGCAATCCCCAGCAAATAAGTGATCATTGTTTCATTTGGACCCTGAAGCCTGAAATTCATTTGCCATCCGAAATCAGGAGACCAATGCCAGTAAAGAAAATTGCTTGTTGGTGTTTGTCTGTACCAATCCCACTCAACCGATTCCCATAAATTGGTAATCAAAGTCCTAATGCTGTCCTCTTCAGTATTGCTAAGATTAAAATATTGTCTTAAAGTCAGTAAACCCTGAATCATAAATGCTGTTTCAACAAGGTCTCCTCCATTATCATATTGACTGAATGGAATAACATTCCCGGTTGTGCCGTTCATCCAGTGAGGCCACGCTCCATGAAATCTATCTGCATTGGAAAGAAAATTTAAAATCTTTAATACTCTTTGAATGCCTTCTTCTCTTGTAATAAAACCTCTCTCAATAGCAACCGGAATTGCCATGATTCCGAATCCTGAACCGCCAGTTGTAACAACATCGCCTGAACCTGTTCTCTCACGTGCTAAACCCGAAACAGGATGAGCATAATCCCAGAAGTATCTGAATGATGCTTCCTGCAACATAGTTAACATTTCATCATCATTTAAAGCTTGTGTTGATGCTGTTACCTGTGAACTCATTTCAGATTCATTACTGCTTGAATCAACTGCAGTTACTTTATAAGAAGTAGTTACTCCCTCCTGATTAATAAAATCTGTAAATATTCTGACATCTTTAGAAGCTACCCCAATCCGTGTGTATGTATTATCCTCAAACCTGTATATGTAATAACTTGCTAAATCAGTTTCAGGGTTTTCATCCCAAAAAATATCAATGTGTTTAGCATATCCTTTAGCTGAAATATTTAGTGGTGTTGAAGGAGAAATTGTATCAATTTCACTGATTGCAACCATACGTATCTCATCTATATATAAAATGTGTTCAATGCTGTCGGATATACTTTGTCCATAAAAAATTGTTTTAATTTTAGTTAAGTCAGCACTACCAGGATTATTTATAAATACCTGTAATGGAATACTTATCTTTGTCCAAACCTGGGGTGCAATATTACTTGTGTAATCTGATAAATTAATTTTAGGTGTTTTAATGTTATTCAAATCTTCAATATAAAGTTTAGGAAGGCTCAACGCATTTATTACAGAATTGGAATAAACAAAAAAAGTAATCGAATCTTTAACAGTAACATCATGCCCGGGCCAGCCCCATTCGGCAACAGCCATTCCCCACTCACCACCTTCCCTTGATGTCCATCTTAATTTCAAGCTGTTTAAACCGGAATAAAAGTGATCAGTAGAAACTGGAAATTTATCTCCATTATATCTTTCTACAGCACTCCAGATTTGTGCAAAACCCCAGCTTGCATCATAATAAATATTATTGGGGCTATCACTAAAAAAAACATAGTCCTGTGCGCTTGTAAAACTAGTCATCAAAATTATAACCATAAGTATCTTTGGTATGTAATTCATTTCCTTCCCTTTCATTAAAAATATGTTACCATGCCAAACCTGGAATAATGGAGTGGTGGAGTAATGGAATTAAAAGAATTATAGTTTTTACTTCTTATTCCAACATTCTAATACTCCATTATTCCATAGCTCATTTCTTTTCGACTATCTCAATTTCAAAATCATTATATGATAAAATATCTTTCTTCTTTTTTTGACTTAATTCAATTTCAATTGTGTACTTTCCTTCTTTAAGATTTTCAGGCAAGAATATTTCATTCTTCTCCCAGTTAAAATATTCTATTGAATCTTCAGGGATATTATCAACCTGAATTTCATATATAACTTTCTTGTTTATCCTGAAAAGAATCACACAATTGGTAAATTCTTTTTGATAATCATTTATCAGCCAAAAATCAACATTCAGCTTTTTACCACTGAAATATTTTCTTTGCCTTACATTTACTGAAACATACAAAGGCTGGAAAGCTTTCTGAAGTGCAAAATATCCCGCTTTCTTTTTGGTAAAATAATCCACAACTGACCAGGTAATTGAAGGCCAGCAATCAATAAACATAAACTGGAAAATCCCTGTTATGTCTTTATGCTTTCCCCTCCGATAAAAATCTATTGCTGTTTGTATCAATCCTGCCTGGTAGTTTTGAGAGTTGCTTACAAATTCTTCAATACTATTTCCTCTTTCAACTCCGGCAATGTTAAATGTCTGCTCATATTGAAAGTTGTGGTAAGCCCATTTATCCCAGTCAGGAGGATCAAAATCTTTTTCTGAAATAATTTTTTTTAATGATTCGATTTCCGGTAAAGCCTGTGCACCAAACTCTGTAACTAAAGGCCCCATTGGTCTTGCAGCAAAATGTTCTTTGTTTCCCCAGTACCAGCCATCATAAGGGTGTTCTTCATAGTTTGAAGCTAAACGTATTATGCGGCTGTTATCAATGCTTAAAACTGAATCGTATAAAAAAGGATCGAGAGTTCCAATCTGTTTTCCCGGCTCATTATGGCAGCACCAGAAAGAAATTGATGGATGATTATAAAGTAGCTTAACCATATCCTTTATTTGTGAAGCTGCATTAGAAATAAATTCAGGAGATTCATCGTAAGTCCACTGAAGTGCAAAATCCTGCCATACAAGAACTCCCTGACTGTCACATTCATCATAATATTCATTACTGTTTACATGTGCGTGCATTCTTATAATGTTTACATTTGCTTCCCTCATTAAGGTAACTTGCTCTTTAATTTTTTTATGATTCAACTCTGATAGGAATTGGGCAGGAATTACATTTGTACCCCTGAGAAAAAGTTTTTTTCTGTTAAGATGAAATACGTTTTTCTCATCAAGCTTTATTTCTCTTATACCAAACTTTATGTTTGAAGCATTTAAATAATTTCCTGAAAAATTAAGTTCATAAAGACCTGGCTTACCTAAATCCCAACTCCACCACAGCTCAGGATTTTTTATTTCAACAACAAAATCTTTTATGCTTCTTGTTTCATTTAACTGAACATCATACTTTGCTTTTATTTTCTTTTTTGAAGGGGAGGTAATTTCAATTTCAATTTTATCATTTAAGACAGAATTTATTTTCTTTAAGTAGGTTAATGAGATTCTTACCAGACTTGTATTCTCATCAAAATTAATTTTTGAAGAAACATTTATTGATTCAATGTAAACTTCATCAGCTAAAAGAAGAGAAACATCGTTCCAGATTCCACCGGTATTTTGATCCTGCCCATGTTCATAACTCCAGCCGCCCGGTCTGCAGTCGTGATGATTAAAAATCCCTTTAATTAATTTTTTCTTTAAGGGCCAAACTTTTTTTAGTTCTTCTAAAGGAGAAGTTACTTTTACTACAAGTAAATTTTCTTTTAATGGTTCAATTAAACCAGATATATCAAAATAAAATGGCTGGAAGTATCCTTCATGGTTGCCAAGATAAGTATTGTTAAGCCAGACATCTGCGAAATAATCTACTCCATTAAACTGCAGGATTTTCAGTTTCTTTTCATTTTGGTTTTTATTGATCTTAAAACTTTTGAAGAACCACACTGAACCATTGAAATTATTCAAGCCTGCAAGCTGCCAGTTAATTGGAATGTTCATTTCAGCAAGAGATTTTCCCAATGAGATAATCTTTTTTATTTCATCATAAGAAAGTTTTTCTTGTTTATCAGTTACATACTGCCACTTACCATTGAGTAAGAGTATGTCAGAAAAATTACAATCGAGATTGCATATAGGCCCGATTGGCTTAGCCATAACATGAAAAGCATTCAAATTATTTTTAGGATTAAGTTCCATTCAAATTATTACCAGAAAATGATCCATAAAGATAAAAGCAGCAAAACAAGCAGAACTGAGAACAAAATATTTACTGTTTTCCACCTGCTCTTTTCATGAAGCGCTGCCCTGTTGTAAATCAATCCTGCTAATTTATTCTCATCTGGTTTTTCTGTTGCAAGGCTTACAGCTATAAGAACGGCAGAAGTTAAAAGGAATAGAAAAATTGCAAAGTGTAAAAAATTAATTGAAGCGACGTACTTTAGAAAATCGTTTGAGAGCGGTTCCATCTTATTCTGAATTTCAATTATTAACCTGAATGCACCAATAATTAAACCGGTAACTAAGGAAGCAATTGCACCTTTGCCATTAACTCTTTTCCAAAAGATGCCGAATAAAAAACAAGCAGCTATCGGCGGGGAAATATATGCCTGAACACTTTGTAAGTAAACATACATTCTGTCATCGCTTAATAAGCCGATGAATGGGATCCACAATAAACCAAGAAGAACCATAGCTCCGGTAGCAATCCTACCGAAAGCAACAGTTGATTTTTCATCAGCCTCAGGTTTGAATTTTTTGTAGATATCAATTGTAAGTAGTGTTGAAGTAGAGTTGAACATTGCACTTAACGAAGACATTAAGGCTGCAAGAAGCCCTGCAACAACAATTCCTTTCAGACCGGAAGGAAGAAGATTTGTTACAAGCCAGGCATAAGACCTATCACCACTTACTGTTCCACCGGAAATGTAAAAAGCAATTATTCCGGGAAGAACAAGAATAAAAACAGGAAGGATTTTCAGAAAGCCGGCAAAGATAGTTCCGCTTTGAGCATTTGAAAGATTCTTAGCGCTTAAAACTCTCTGCACAATATATTGATCTGTGCACCAATACCAGATACCAAGTATAGGTGCACCAAAAATAATTCCTGTCCATGGGAAATCCGGATCGCTCAACGGTTTGAATACACTCCAGAAGTCAACCGGAGTATTTGCAACAAGATTGTTCCAACCGCCCGCTCTATCTAATCCGATAAGAGTAAGGATAACAGAACCTCCAATCAGGATTATCGTTTGCAGGAGGTCAGTATATATAACTGCTGATAAACCACCCATAACGGTATACAATCCGGTAATCAAAACAATTACAACAGCAGCAGTGTACATATCCCATCCAACTATTGCATTAAGAAGAATCCCTCCTGCGTAAAGAGATATTGAAATTTTTGTTAAAACATAACCGATAATAGAAATTATACTCAGATAATATCTTGAAGCTGTGTTGTATCTGCGTTCAAGAAATTCCGGCATTGTAAATACGCCTGATTTAAGATAGAAAGGTGTGAATACCCATCCGAGCAAAAGAAGAATAAGGCAGGCAAGCCATTCAAACTGTCCCACAGCCAGACCTGATTTTGAACCGGTTCCTGCAAGACCCAAAAAGTGTTCGCTGGAAATATTTGTTGCAAATAATGAAGCACCAATTGCAATCCAGCCAACGCTTCTTCCGGCAAGAAAATATTCTTCGCTGCTGCGGCTTCTTTTCCTGAAATAAAATCCTATTGATAGAACAATAACTATGTATAGCAGGATGATTAAAAGATCTATTGTAGCAATGTTAGGTCCCATAATGATTCTTTTTATTAGTGATTTATGTTAATATGAATTTGCATTATCCCGGTTTTCTTTTATCTGCCCGCCAGAAGATATCTTTTACTCTTCCAATTTTTTTATAAACCCAATTCCTTTAAGAAATTGGGTTTATTTGTCTTAGAAGTTATTCAGTTACTTCAAATGATGTAGTAATTAAATCAACTGAATTTCCACCAATCATTATATTAAATTTTCCAGGTTCAACAATAGGATTCAAATCTTTATCAAGAAAAGAAAGCATATCAGGAGTAATTTTAAAACTTACAGTTTTTGTATCGCCCGGTTTTAAATTGATTTTTTGAAATCCTTTTAATTCTTTCACAGGTCTTGTAATACTTGCAAATTCATCCTGAATATACAACTGAACAACTTCCTCTCCTTCAAGTTTCCCAGTGTTTGTTACATCTACAGAAACAGTAACTAAATCATTTTTGTTAATCCTGTTTTTATCCATCCTTATGTTATTATAACTGAATGTTGTATAGCTTAAACCATATCCAAAAGGATAAAGAGGTGTATTGGGTGAATCGAGATATTTGGATGTGTATTTATTTTCTTCAATTACCGGCCTGCCCGTACTTTTCTGGTAATAATAGATTGGAATTTGTCCCGTTGATCTTGGAAATGTAATGGGCAATTTACCTGAAGGATTGTAATCTCCAAACAAAACCTGAGCTATTGCGTTTCCTGTTTGATCACCTAAAAACCATGCCTCAACTAAGGCAGAAATGCTTTCAGAAATCCAGTTTAAAGTTAATGGTCTTCCGTTCATTAAAACAACGATAGTAGGAACTCCGGTGGAATAAATTCTTTTTACTAATTCTTCCTGCACTCCGGGAATATTAAGATCAGTTTTACTTGCTGCTTCACCGCTCATCTCTCTTTCTTCCCCAACCACAAGAATTACAACATCAGATTTCTTTGCCATCTCAACTGCTTCCTTAAAACCAGAAGTGTCATCATCATTAATGTTACATCCTTTTACAAAATTTATTTCAGTATTGTCTCCCAAAAGATTTTTTAATCCCTGCAAAACCGTAACAACATCATCAGGTTTACCAGCTGCTGACCACACACCTAATACATCTTCCGGATTATTCGCAAGAGGCCCAATCAAGGCAATAGATTTAATATTTTTTTTTATCGGAAGTAAATTGTTTTCATCCTTCAGAAGAACAATTGATTCCTTTGCAAGCTGTAAAGCGATACTATCTTTATAACTTTTTCCCCCGACTTTGCCAGTGTTGTTTTTAAAAAATTCAATATCAACGTAAGGATCCTCAAACAAACCGAGCTTGTATTTCATTTTTAATACACGCCGGACAGATTCATCAATCTTATCTTCAGAAATTAATCCCTCCTCAACAAGATTTTTAAGATGCGGCGAATAAACATTACCATCAATTGTATCTCCCGCCATATCAATATCAACTCCCGCAGTAAATCCTTTTAAGGCAGCATCTTTTTTATCTTTTGCAAAACGATGTTTAACTAATTCACCAATTGAGTTCCAATCGCTGATTATGACTCCATCCCATTTCCATTCATTTCTTAAAACTTCAGTTAAAGTAAAATAATTTCCGGAAGCAGGAATTCCATTAAGATCATTAAAAGCGCTCATAATAGAAGCCACGCCGGTTTCAACAGCAGCATGAAAAGGCCGAAGATAAACTTCACGCAAAGTATGCTCAGAAATATCCACTGTGTTATAATCTCTGCCTCCTTCAGCACCTCCATAAGCAACATAATGTTTTGAGCAGGCACCTATTTTTGTTTTATCTTTTAAATCATCTCCCTGGAAACCTTTAACTCTTGAAGAAGCCATGATGCTTCCAAGATAAGGATCTTCACCGGAGCCTTCCATAATTCTTCCCCATCTCGGGTCACGTGCAATATCAACCATAGGTGCATACGTCCAATGCGTTCCTTCAGATGAAGCTTCAAATGCAGCAATCTCACA
>JAUSIA010000107.1 GCA_030648225.1 Ignavibacteria bacterium
AGTTCTATTGTTTTCACAGCGTCATCATTAGCTGGTATAATATGATTAACCTCATCAGGATCGCAGTTTGTATCAACTATAGCAAAAATAGGAATGTTTAATCTTTTTGCTTCTTTAACTGCAATAGATTCTTTTTTGATATCAACTACGAACAATGCACCCGGCAAACGGGACATCGTTTCAACACCTTCAAGAATTTTTTTCAGTTTATCTTTTTCTCTTGTAAGGAATAATCTTTCTTTTTTAGTGATCTTATCAAAAGTTCCGTCAGTTTCCTGCTTTTCAATATTGTTAAGTCTTTTAATACTTTTTCTTATAGTTGAAAAGTTTGTTAACATTCCGCCAAGCCATCTTTCGCTCACCCAGTTCATATCAGCTCTTCTTGCTTCAGATTCTATAACACCTTTTGCCTGTTTTTTTGTTCCTACAAAAAGAACTTTCCTTCCTTCGGCTATAAGCTTTGAAAAATTCTCAGCAGCTTCGACTAAGTAGTTTTGGGTTTTCTTAAGATCAATTATATGAATCCCGTTCTTTTCCATAAAGATGAACGGCTTCATTTTGGGATTCCAACGGCGTGTTAAATGACCGAAGTGTGCACCAGCTTCAATAAGCTGAGTTAATTCAACTTTTTTCATTATGTCTCCTGTTTTTTTCTTCTACTTCCTTCTTCTTTACCTTTCATCCTCCCGACTAGTCGGGAGAACACAGGAGGTAAATCAGGAAGTATGATTAGTTAATAAATAAATAAGTTCAAGAGTAAGTTCATGTTCAAGTTTATATTTCTTGAACTTACACTTGAACTTGAACTTGTATTATCTCTTAGAGAACTGGAATCTCTTTCTTGCTTTTGGTCTTCCGTATTTTTTACGTTCAACCATTCTCGGGTCTCTTGTTAAGAAACCTTCAATTTTTAATTTTGGTCTGAAATCCGGATTTATACTTATTAATGCCCTGGTTATTCCAAGTCTTATGGCTTCAGACTGACCAGTTGTTCCGCCGCCGTTTACTTTTACAAAAACATCATATTGTCCTGATGTTTCGGTAACCTTAAATGGAGCAAGTATGTCTTCACGCGAAACTTCCTGTGGAAAAACTTTTTCAAATTCTTTATTGTTAATAGTTATCTTTCCATTGCCGTTTCTAAGTATTATTCTTGCAACAGATGTTTTTCTTCTTCCAACAAATATCTGATCTGCCATTATTTCTCCATAAGGTTTAATGGTTCTGGTCTTTGTGCAGTATGAGGATGGGTTTCACTTGCATAAACTTTTAATTTTTTAATAAGTTTATTTCCGAGTCTGTTTTTAGGAAGCATCCCTTTGACAGCACTTTCAATTATAAATTCCGGTTTCTTTGCCATAAGCTCTTCAAAGCTTTTTGTTTTTAATCCGCCGGGGTAACCTGAGTGATGAGAATAAGTTTTTAATAATTCCCTTTTGCCGGTTACTTTTACCTGGCTGGCATTTATCACTATTACAAAATCGCCTGTATCAAAGTTAGGTGTAAAGGTGGGTTTATTTTTTCCACGAATTACTTTTGCAATTTCAGAAGCAAGCCTTCCAAGCACCTGGTCCTTTGCATCTACTATATACCATTTTCTATTAGCATCTTCAGGTTTTATAAACCTGGTTATTTTTTCCTGTTTCACTCTGGTTTTTCTCCAAAAAACAAAATTTTTATTTAAAATTCAGAACGACTAAAATATGGGTATAGGGCTAAAAAGTCAAGAAATTACAGCCTTTAATTCTGCTTATACATATTCATGTTTGGCATATCAAACTTCTGAAATCCTTTCGGGAGTGTAAATAAATCAGCATTTAAAGACATTTTATTAACAGAAAGAATTTCCATAGAGGATTTTTTTTCACCATCTTCAATAACTTCCACCTTCATCGGAAAATAATTACCCTGCAGCTGTTTCTGCCATTTGTCTTGTGCACCTCTATTCATTGGATTAGTCATCATATAAAAGCTGCCGAGTTCATCCGTCATCCAGGCTTCAACCATATTATCATCATCTTTAATTATCCACTTTTCACATTTGTACCCCTTTATATCTTTGAATTCCCCGGTCCTTTTTATATTGGGAGATTTGCCCTCCATTTTCACATCATTCTGAGGCATATAATCACTTCCCAATTCCATATACATTTTTTGTTCAGGCATAATCATATAAGTTTTCGAATCTTTCTGATCATATAAAATTATTTTCTTCAGCGTTCATTTCCATTCTTATATTTTCACCTTTAATAAAATAATCTATATCTGTTGTTTGATCGCCGGATATCCTCATAACAACTTTCCCTTCAAAATCACTTTGAGCAAAAACTGATGTGCAGAGAATAAATGACATCAAAAAAAATAAAGTGCTTAAGATTTATTTTAGAGAACATTTTTAACTCCTTTTATGATTATTAAAATAAAGAATTTCCAAATCTTAAAGATTTTGCCATACTAAAAAAAACCGGCTGAAAGGATCTGAATGTTTCCTTACCCTTTACCATTAACTTAAGTGAATAATCTTCATCAGATTCAGTTCTAATATAAATTATTTGGGTGATATATCCTTCCAGTTCCTCGGGTTCATTATAGTAATAAATATTCCCCTTATGTTCCATTTTATATATATACCGGGATGGACTAAAAATATATTTATCCTGAACTTCAAGATGCACATAAGGAGGAATTTCATAATTCCCCTGGACAGCCCAGAATGTTACTCCATCTAATTTATTCTTTACATTTTGGTCTATATATGTCCAGCCGTTGGGGTATCTTACTGAAACATTAAGAGTAGATTCCCTGTAAATCTGCTTGATG
>JAUSIA010000039.1 GCA_030648225.1 Ignavibacteria bacterium
TATTCTCCTTTAATATTTAATAAATAAAAAATATGAGTACCGGATGAAATCCATTCGAAAGATTTTAATTTTGCTTTTAATAATGTTCCATGAAACATTGTTTGCACAACCCAATGTTAATCCAAACGTTAGTGCTATAGGTACGTTTAATATCTTCACAAATTATATAAAAGGTTCAGATGAATATGGAAAATTGAATTTTGAAACCCCTGCACTTGAATTGTTCATAGATGGTTATCTTAATCCTTATTCCCGGGCAACAGTTGATATTGCCTTTGAAGAAGGGAAGTTTGGTGTTGAAGAAATTTATGCTGAAGTATTACGCGGATTACCTTTGGATCTGCAGCTTAAGGCGGGTAAGTATTTATTAGGATTTGGGAAAATAAATACTGTTCACCCTCACGCATGGTCTTTTCTCGATAGACCATTAGCACACCAGATTTTTTTTGGTGAAGAAGGATTTAATGATATAGGATTTGATGTAAGTTTTATTCTTCCTTTTGAATCAATATATACCTCATTTGATATAGGAGTCTTTAAAGGAGATGCGATAGGAAAAATTAAAGCTGCTGATGCAGAGGATGAAGAAAGCATCCTGGAATTACGAGGTATAAATCCCATAACTGTTGGAAGACTATCAATGTTTTATGACATTGATGACTACAATAATCTTGAAGTAGGACTAAATGGTGCCTATGGTCTTCATGCTAAATCTGAAGTGAATTTAGCAGGAGATTCTACTGCCATTCTATCAAAGGAAAATCTTTATTTCTTATATGGTGGTTTAGATTTTAAATTCAAATATAAACCAGATAGCTATACTTCTTTTACTCTCCAGGGAGAAGGTATAATAAATAACCGTGATGTTGTAAGAGATAAAGGTCTTGGGGTAAATATTGAAAAGCAAGCTACAGAACAAATAACAACATTCGGTGGCTTCATTTATTGTGATTACCAATTTCTTAAACAATTTAGTATTGGTGTTAAGTACGATTTCACTTATGGAATAATCGGGGATGAACCTGGAGCTACTACTCTTAATAATGATGATAAAAATACAACAAGTGGAATTTCCGGCTGGATAGGTTATTATCCTGTTGAAGAAACACTTGCATTACGGTTTGGTGTGCAGCATTTAACTTTTAATTACGACGATGGAATAAGTAGAGATGATGAAACTGTAATCAAATTGCAAATATTGTTTTCACTTGGTCCCCATAAAGCTCATCAATTTTAACTAAGGCAAATGAGGTTTTAAAATGAAAAAAATAATTTTGTTTTTTGTAATACTGTTATTTCAGGTTTCAGCTTTTTCTGAAGTGAAAGTTGTAACCACAACAACTGTTATTTATGATCTTGTAAAGCAGGTTGGGGGAGATAAAGTATCAGTTGATTATCTCTGCAGGGGAGATCAGGACCCCCATTTTTTGGAAGTGCTTCCGAGCTATATGCTTAAGATAAGGAAGGCGGATATTATGTTTGAGATAGGACTTGGACTTGAATTATGGGCACCTCAGCTAATTGATGGATCCAGGAATTCTAATCTTAAACTTGTTGATTTATCTAAAGGAATAGATAAGAAAGATATTCCCGCAGGTAAAATAGATGCTAGCCAGGGAGATATTCATCCTTATGGTAATCCGCATTACTGGCTTGATCCGAATAATGTAAAGGTTATGGCACAGGAAATTCTTGATGCATTAAGTGAACAAGATCCGGTCAATGCAGATTATTATAATTCAAATTATGATAAATTTGTTAAAAGTCTTGATGAGAAAATGAAACAATGGGAAAGTAAAATGAGCAAAGTTAAAGGTAAACCGGTTATCTTTTTTCATGCAAGCTGGATTTATTTTGCTGAACACTTTGCAGTTAAGATAGCAGGTTATGTTGAACCAAAACCAGGAATTCCTCCAACTCCTTCTCATAATGCTGAGGTAATTAATCTTATAAAAAAGAACAACATTAAATTTATAGTAATGGAAAATTTTTATAGTGATAATGCTCCTAAACAGATTTCTTCTGCGACAGGTGCTAAAGTTATTAAAGTTCCTGTTGCTGTATTTGGAATGGATGGAATAAACAGTTACATAGATATGATGGATTACATAGTAAATAAATTTTCTGAGAACATATAATGCAAAATGATTTAATAAAATTGTCCGGGCTTTCAATCGGTTATAAAAATAAGATCATTCATTCAAATATTAATCTTAATATTAGCGACAATGATTTTATTGGATTGGTTGGACCGAATGGTTCAGGTAAAACAACTTTTCTCAGAATTTTGCTTGGCACATTAAAACCTCTTTCAGGAACAGTAGAAAAAAATAATGCAAGGTTTGGATATGTTCCGCAGAGAGATACTGTTCAGCCGCTTCTTCCATATTCAGTTTTTGATATTGTTATGATGGGCAGATATTCATTAAAAGGTTTTTTTGAAAAAATTAATAAGGAAGATGAAACAATTGTTAAAGAAAGTCTTGAGAAAGTTGGAATCGCTTCACTAAAATTTATGAATTATAATAGTCTATCCGGCGGGCAAAGACAAAGAACATTGATTGCCCGGGCACTTGCAGTAAATCCGAATGTTTTGATTCTTGATGAACCTACAAATGGAATGGACACGCCTTCGCATCATTCTCTGTTAAATTTAATTGAAGAGCTGCATGATAAAAGTAAACTAACTGTTTTGCTTGTTAGTCATTTGTTAAGTGATGTTGCAAATCTCGTAAAAAAAATAATCCTTTTTGAAAAAGATAATTTTCAGATTGGAAAAATTGATGATATTCTTTCTGAAGAGAATTTAAGTAAAACCTATTCTGCTCAGATTAAAATAAGCAAGATTGGCTCAGAGTTTTTAATTACATCAAAACATCCCAGGAGCTATAATGGAAACAATTAATATTCTTATAGATTTGTTTCCATACGCTCTGATGGGGAGTGTTTTAGCTGGTATTATTTGCAGTTTCCTTGGTGTATTTGTAGTATCACAGCGTGCAGTATTTTTGGGTGCATCACTTACACAGGTTTCTATTGCCGGTGTTGCTTTTTCTTTTTTACATTTAATTAATCTGGAAGCCCTCATTGGTTCTCTTTTTACTGCGGAAACGATTGAGAATTCTTTCCTTCATCACTTTGAGCATACTTTTTTCTCACTTCTTTTTTCATTGATTGCTGTTTTGATATTCTCTCAAAGTTACCGTCAGAAATTAATTACACAGGATGGTTTACTCGGAATTATATTTGTAATAGCTATAGCTTTAAGAATAATGTTTATTCAGAAAAGTCCTGTTGCTGAGATTTCAGAGATTGAAGCGATACTAAAAGGAGATATTCTTTTTATTGGTCCAAATGAATTCTATACAATGCTGGTCGTCTTGCTGATTGTGTTTTTAATTTTCGGACTATTCAGCAAACAATTAAAGTTTGTTACATTCGATGCTGAAACTGCTTTAGCACACGGAATTAATTCAAGATTCTGGCTTTTATTTTTCTATTTAACTGTAGGAATTGGAATTTCACTTACAACAAGATTTGTAGGTGATGTATTTACTTTCGCATATCTCATTATACCTTCTTCAATTGGAATGATATTAGGGAAAAAAGTATCGCAGGTTTTTATAATTTCAGTTATAATAGGAGCTGTAATTCCACCTGTTTCAATCTTTCTAGCATTCATTTTTGATTTCTCAAGTGGACCTGCTGCGGTTGTATTGGCATTTGTCGTTTTTATTATAGTATATGGTGTAAAGAAACTAGTGTGACTTTTAGGTATAGGGTATAAGGTAAAAGAGATTTCCATACTGTTTATTCCCTAATGTCTCTGAGTTTCCATCAAATAAAATCAATTAAATTTAATTTTACTTGCCGACTCTTAATAATCTACATTTAAGAAAAATTAGTAGGAATATTTTATTACTGAGAAATCATATATAAATATAAAAATATGGCAAATGGTAAATTTAGAGAAAGGTAAAATTTCCCAGATTGCAGCATACATTTATTACATTTTACTTCTTTCTTTAGTTATTACTCTTATAATAACCTGAAATCAATTCTTTTATAACTCTGCAAAATATGAGGGATAATGGCACTTACTTTGTACTTATTCATCCGGTAATTGATTAAGTCAGGAGAAATAATGTACAAAAGTTTAACAGTCTATCTTTATCAAAATAGTTTTTACGAAGATATGGTTCTTGAATTGTTTGAAATAGAACAAAAGAAAAAAGAAATTTTCAAGAAGATTAATACTGTAAAAGAGATAAAATTTCTCAGTAATTCTGAGAGAGAAGAAATGCTCGAACTTCTAAACAAAGAAATGATGATACTGCATGATTTAATTCGGGCAAATTCAACAACCGCTGAAGAGATGGGATTTATTCCCGATTCTTTCCGGAATGATGAAGATGACGATTAATTTTTTTTCAGAAGTTTATTAAATACCTCTTCATAGCTGTCAATCATTTTCCTAATAGTAAATCTTTTATTAACAATCCGTTTTCCTTCCAGTCCCATTTTATTTGCAAGCTCTTTATTTGAAATAATTTTAATACAAGCTTCAGCCAAAAAAGCAGAATCTTTTGGAGGAATAATAATTCCAGAATTATTATTCTCAACAATTTCCGGCATACTGCTTATTTGAGTTGATATACATGGTTTACCCGCAGCCATCGCTTCAATCAACACAATACCAAAACCTTCCCAAAGTGAGGGGAGAACTAAAAGATCTATTGTTCGCATTATATTATTAATATCGTCTCTAAATCCTAAAAGATGAACTGAGTCGTTCAGATTATTTTTAGAAATAAAATCCCTGATATATTGGTCAAGCTCTCCTGTGCCGGCAATTAATAAATGGGCATTTAATCTTTTCTTAATTTCTAAGAAAGCTTTAAGAAGATATTCAATTCCTTTCTGAACACTCAATCTACCGACAAAACCAATTAGAGGAATATTTTCAGGAATACCAAGTTCATTTCGCAGATCTTTGGTTTTATATTCATCATAATTCTCAATATTAATCCCATTGTAGATTATTTTAATTTTATTTGGATTTAACCATGGAGCATTTTTTAGCAATGTATTTTTTGTTGCTTCAGAATTTGCAATAATTATATTGGTTAACTTGTTGTAAGTAATTCGGTATCGAAATTTATTCTTTAACGGAAAATCTATACCATACCTCGCAACTATTTTACC
>JAUSIA010000040.1 GCA_030648225.1 Ignavibacteria bacterium
TCCTCGTAGAGGATAAACAACCGCTTGTTTACCACTTACCTCGAAAGAAAATGCGCTGCACTCGACAGGCAGATTGATGAACTCGTTTACCAGCCTGCCTGCACGAAGCCGTTTCGGCAAAGGCAGGCTTTATGGATTAACAGAAGCCTGTCCGCCGAAGGTTTACAGTAGGCGGAAAGAGATAAAAATTGTAGAAGATTCTGTAGGAACTTAATGCATTAAGTCCCTACTTAACATTTTTGTTAATCAAGGTGTCATCCCTAAAGGGATTTTATTTATTTTTTGGTTTATTCTTTCTATAAATATGTCATCCCTCCGGGATTAAGAATATCAAATCCCGAAGGGATGAAATTATTATAGCAAAAAGATAGCAGATAGAATTAAAATCCCGTAGGGATGGTATATTGATTTCATTAAAAAGACAAAAATAATGTTTACAAAAACCAACAACATCAAGCTAAAACAGAAAGCGACAAACCTAACTCGAAAGAAAATGCAGTTCAATAGATAAGCAGATAGACCAGCTTGTTTATGAGCCTGCCTGCACGAAGCCGTTTCGGCAAAGGCAGGCTTTACGGCTTAACAGAAGTAAAAATAAAAATTGTTGAGGGAAATATTTCTTAGCTTAACATTTTTGTTAATCAATATGTCATCCCTCCGGGATTATGAATATCAAATCCGAAGGGATGAAATAATTATAGTAAAAGATCCCCACCATTGAATTAAAATCCCGTAGGGATAGTATATCTCATTTTATAAAAAGAACAAAAAGATAATGTTAACAAAGAACCAACTTCAGCAAGCCAAATTTATTAGCCACGAGCCTGCCTGACGGTAGGCAGGCTTTAGCTCGTGTAATAATTTAAAAATAACATTGGCTTTAGCCACAGATAATTCTCTTAATCTTGGGCTGAAGCCCCACTTTATTTTGACGCTTATTTAATTCCACGACTTATCCCAAAGGGATGGCTATGCCAAAAGTCGTGGCAATTTTATTTTTCACACTGCCTTTACTAAAGGTAGGAACGAGGCGGGGTTTAAAACTTCCACCTTGAGCTTAATGAAACCGAAATTGCTTTTGATGAATTCGGCGCAAATACAGATTGCATATCCGATGTTGCAAAATGGAGATCAACTATACCTGCATCTATTCCTAAACCGAATGCCCAGTTAAAACCTAATCCGCCCCCATAAGAAAAACCTGTTCTTAAATAAGGGAACCAATCCATCGGCTTCCACTCTGTTCCAATTGAGAATCTTGGTTCAATGCTGTTACCGGGCATATCATTAAATCCCTGGTTGTAATCGAACGCAAGAAGTAAGCTTCCGGGCCAGCTTTTTAATTCTCCTCCAAATAAATATGCAGCACCAACTCTTAAAGCAGTTGCAAGACTTGTACTTACATTATCAATTTTCTTGCTGTCACCGGTTACAATTTCTTTAACAGAATCTCTCTGCTCTCTGTTTGTTAAATCATTTAAATAGAAATAACCGAAAGAAGAAAACTCAGCTACATTTTTTGTCCACTTTATATTTCCAATATCTGTAACAGCTAATGCAAATCTCCATTTATCATTTAATGAACCGGCAAAGCCAACATCAAAACCAAAACCCGTACCCGCAGGAGAAGGAAATAAACTGAAATCAGATTTTCTCGAGACAGAATCGAAATCATATTTAACTCCAAAATTATCTGAGAAGGAGGAATAGCCGGTTAAATCAGTCTGCCCGGATATTTCTGCATTCATTCCGGTTGTGAAATGCGTATTGTTCTTATGAGTTCCTACATACGAAAAACCATGAATAAGCTTGAGAGTTATTCCTGCAGCAAAGTTATCTAAAATATTCAGCTCAGGAATTTCCTTTGAATAGCTTAAAGCATAATTTCTTATCCACCATCCTTTAATATCACCTTCATCGAGATTAAAAGTTCTTCCAACAGGATTACCGGATAACGCAATGTCAATTAATGCATTTGGTATATTTACACTCATTGAACCAAAATCATAAACAGAAAAAGCAAACACTCCAATTTCTTTTCCAGGATTGTAACTAAAAGAAAATAACTCAGCATTTGCTGAAGCAAAAACTAATCCCCCATTATCAAACAGGGTATTTAATTTTTTCTTATCCTCTTCAGTAAGATATCTCGGTTCACCATTCACACCACCGAAATAATAATTAACCTCATCAAAAGAAATAAAATCTGTTCCTGTTCTTAATGAAACAGTTGGAAGAGGCAATAGAGTTACAATCTCAAAAGTATTCTTATTACTGAATGAAAGATTAGCCGGGTTTATTCCTACAGAAAATAAACCCGAAGATACAGCATTGTGAGTTTTTCCAAGCCCCATGCTTCTTGCATCTTTAACTCCAACAGATCCATATTGTGCAAAAACAGAAACTGAAAATAAAAACGTTAAAACAATTATATAAATTCTTGTGTTTTTCATGCGTTGCCTTTCTTAATCACCGGAACTGACTTTATATTTTATCTTACCATAAGCTTTCAGCTTAATCCAGTTTGATGGTCTTATTGCCACCATTTGAGGAGGATTTAAATTAGAATCAGTAGTGCTGAAGCTTACTCTATATTTTAAATAATGAACTCTTGAAAAAAGCTGAATCTGCGATTCATCAAGTGTTATGATTTTTATAGGATTGATATTAGGTTCAATAACATTACCATTTACATCTACCGGGGCAGCACCAAAAGAGATTGAATCACCTTCAGCATTATTTTTTGTTAAGGTAAATAAGTAATTGTTATTTTCATCAAGCAGATCAATCTTAAACCAGGCTAAAAGAGGAATTCCATTTTCAATTTCAAATTTTATATCTGCTCCTTTTCCGTCTCTTATATCCTGCCGGTCAATTTCAGATATTATAACTTGTGCCTCTTCTTCAATAGTAGTTGTTCTTAAAGCTAGATAAGATCTTGTAGAGAAGTCAGTTTCAAATTTTATAGAATCAAGGCTGGAAAAAGTCCCGCTGTTACTTTCAGGATTTATAATATATTCAGCACGAAGAACAACTGAATCAGGGAAAAAGCTGATAAAGTCTGTTATGTTGCTGTTATCTTCTGTAAAAACAGTGCTAAGACTTCCATTCGTCATCCTGATTGTAAAATTGGGATTATTTGAATTATCTCTCAGATAAAGTTCACTGCCATCATTTCTTTTACCGACAATATTCAGATTTCTTACTTCAAGTACATTTGGTGCATTGAACACAGAAAAATAATCTGCTCTTAAATTCAATCTCGCATCTCTTAAAAAAGATCTGTCTCTGTATTCTTCCACTTCATCAAAATCAAAATCATAAGCCGAAATTTTATTGCCAAGAGATCTTGATGGTATAACTCCTGTTACATAGCTGAATGATAAATCAGATAGGGAAAGATCTGTGTAAACAATATTTCCCGGCTGCTGTGAAAAAGCTCTTACAACTAATTTGAAACTGTTCCTTAACCCTGCAGGCTGGTCGGGAGGTATTTCATATTTATATCCTTCGAGGGTAAAGTCTGCAGACTTGGTTTGTCCGGCAGCAACATCGGTTTGGATTGTTATATTGTTTCCCTGAGAATTATGGAAAGCAGGAAGTGTAAGAATTAACGAAGCATTTTCAGCAGATGGATTATCTACACTTAAATTTATTACACCTGTTGCAAATTCGCCGCTATCAACTTCAAGTCCTTCAGGAAACTGAACATATACAATAAAGCTGTCATTCTGGGATGTAACAGTAGGTACATTTTCAAGTGATGATGTTTCATTTATCTGTACAAATTCTGAAAGGCTGGTATTCAAAAAATATTTTCCAGATTGAAGAAGGTAGATATCATTGTCTTCAGTGGTATCAATTGAGATATGTTCCTGAGATTTAATGATTTGTTTTAATGTGTAATTTCTATCCATTATCGGTACATTAAGCTCAATATCCCATTCAGGTAAAATCACATCATCAGGTACATCAACACAGCTTATTAATATTGATGCACACAGAGAAAGAAATAGCTGTAAATATTTTTTAATATAAAATTTCATTAATAAACTCCTTATCATTTCATGTATAACATTTTTCTGGTTTGCTTGAACAACAATAAATTGCACTTTGTACCTGCCTTTTTCCTTTTCCATATTTACAAAGTTCGAGTAATTTTATTCCGAGTATATTATAGATATTAACTACCACGTAAGTTCTTTCAGGAAGGAAATATTCGATTTGAGTTGAGGGATTAAAATGGGTTGGGAAAATTCTGTTTAAAGTTCTATAACTTGTGAAGAAACAACACTTGAATTATTCTGTGCTTTTTACGGAAATACAATATCCGGTTAGAATAAAAATCACTAATAAGTAGAGCTGTTTCATTCAAATCCCAATTCACTAAAAATCGCTAACCTTCTTTAGGGGTATAAAAAGCCAATTTCTATACCACTGCAATGATGAAAATACGATTTACAAAGTATGTTTAAGATTGAGAAATAGTAAGTATTACGGGGAGGAAATAGTAATTTTTACTATAAGAAACTTTGGGAAAAATAAAGTAATATGGATATGGGGATTCAGTCAATTTTCTTTGGGGGAAACTCTAAAAGAAATTCAAAGAGAAAAAAATGGATTCTAACCTTTTCTCAACCGTAAGTAGAACAATTGTGTTTATTATAGAATTCAATAAGGATTTTATATGTCATCCCTAAAGGGATTTATATTTTGTTTGGTACTTGTTGTTATAAATATTTCATCCCTATCGGGATTTAGAATTCATAATCCCGGAGGGATGATATATTTATAGAAAAATGAAGAAAAAAAATAAACAAAATCCCTTTAGTCCTGCCTGCCGGTAGTGTAACTCTTCAGTATTTCGGTAACACGGAGTTATATTATTGATTATAACTTGGTGTTACTATGAACAATTCTACAATGAACGTTATGACTGCAAAATGGTTAACCATTTTGCGCGATTATGAAAA
>JAUSIA010000109.1 GCA_030648225.1 Ignavibacteria bacterium
TGTTCTATATCCAAAACCATGATCAATTTCTACAGTTAAACCATATGATCCTTTGTATCCTGCAAATACAACTTTACCTCTACCTGAAGCAGTAACCTTGGTTCCAATATCTGTTATAATATCAATTCCTTCATGCATTCTTACTTTTTTTAGAATCGGATGCATTCTCATTCCAAAGCCATGATAAGCAAGCGAACCCTGGCAAGGTTTAAGCACCGGCATAGAAGAATAAAGCTCTTTATTCTGGTTAAGTTTATTTGCTATTTCATTGTAGTTTGATTTTTCGAAATAGATTTCCCTTGTTAACTCCTCCGTAAGTTCAGCAGCTTTTTTAATCTCAATAGAATTTGGTGAGTTTAGAAATTCAAGTGAATTATCAAAAGACCCGCCGCCAAAGCCAAGCATCCTTACTTCTTCTGATACTGGAGGAAGATTTGCAGCTATTCTTAATTCCTCATTTTGAGTAATAAGGCTATCCAGTTCTTTATCCAAATTACCATAAAGAGATACAATATCAGCAAGCTTTTCTTTTAATATCTCGTTTTCATTTCTTAATAAATTAACATCTCGGTGAGAATTTGTTAAAGAAAATATATATGAATAACCCCCACATAGAATAAAGCTAATTATTACAATTGCTGCGCTAATAGTTACAGCAAGCTTAAATTTAAAATTTTTTATTTCAACAAATTGAAGCTTTTCTTTTGAAAAGTAATATACCTTCTTCACAGTGACTCCAGAATTGTATCAAACAAAAACTTTACTTAAAGAACAGCTTGTTTTTCTCTTATTCTAAAATGAGATTAAGAAAATTGTACGGGAAAATTTTACCCGCAATATCCTTTTTGCTGTTCAAAATTTTTATGTAGATGTATCTTTGCTTAAGTTAAACCCGAAAATTGAGGCATAAACAGTAATTTAAGCAGAGAAGCAAGAGTGTTTATATATAGAAATGCAAAATTGATACCATTGAGTACTTAAAGATGTATCAATTTTAAAAGTGTGCAATTTATTTTGAGAGTCTGATTAAATTTGAGATTTTTTTTCTATCTGCATAATTCCTTTCTTACAGAAAATGCATTCATTAAACCAAGTTTACCTGCTTTAAGAAAATCTTTTTGCCCGCCTTCAACATTACCCTCATTCATTCTTGTAATACCCCTGTTAATTAAAGCTTCAGCAAAATATGGTTTCAATTCAATCGCTTTATCATAATCTCTTTGAGCCCCGTTTGTATCATTCAAAATTAATTTTGTATTTGCACGTTTATAGTAAGCCTCTGCAAACTTAGGGTTATATTTTATTGCCATTGTAAAATCAGCAATTGCTCCTTTATAATTATTAAGCAACTTTTTGCAGTTGCCTTTACTGTAATATTCAAGAGCTTTCTGATATAGCTTGTTGGCTTTAGATTTAAGTTTCATTCTGAGTTCTCCTTTTTAATCAGGTGAGATAATTCCCCTCAGAGTGTTTTGACATTTTGCAGAAGTTAACTGTCCTGGAAGAGTATAAAAAAATTAAATTTAGTCCTCAGTATTTTCATAACATCCGGAAGCTCCTTCTGGTGCCGGTATATGCAAAGCATCCTTATCAATCAGAAGGTTCCAGATTTTATTGGATATGGAACGTGAATCTAATAATCCTTTGTTAAGGGCATTCTTATATTCAAGTTCAATAACTTTTTTTATTAACTGACGAACTTCTTCCATTTTTTGTCCGACGTACATTTGAGCCTCTTTATTGTTTAACTCTTTTAATTCTTTTTTTCATTCTGGATAGTGAAAGACATGAATTATGCCAGTGCCCTTATTTTCTATTTACATAAAAGTTTAATTTTATTGTATTTATATCTGTATCAAATTGTTATGTTTTATACATTTGGGTCAAGGAATAATAAATGATAAGAAGACTTTCATTGCTAATCATTTACGAAATATTTTTCTATGCGGGAGCGTAAAATTTACCCTGATATTAGTTCAACTTAAACAATCTTTAATGAAAGAATAGTACCCTTATCAGGTCTTTAACAAATAAAATTTCTTAAGGCAGGTTCAAAAACTTTAATAAATTTTTAATGCACTTTATTAGAAGACAGTTTATTTTAAAGAAGTGCATTGATATTACTTATTTAATTTCTTATTAAATTAAAAGTAGTTAATAATATTCCTTCGTATTTGAATAAAGGTTTGGAAAAGGTACTAAATGAGCGAAATTCTGCCGCCACGCGGATATAAAAAAGAGGATACTGAAAAAAGAAAAGAATGGCTGGAAAAGAAAACCGGCTTTCACCTAAATGAAGCCGGTCCTGACAACCCGGAAGATTTTAGGGGAATAATTGAAAACCATGTTGGTTTCATGCATCTTCCTCTTGGTATAGCCGGACCCTTATTAATCAATGGCACATATGCCAAAGGAGAATTTTATATTCCCCTCTGCACTCTCGAAGGGACCTTAACAATGTCTATGACGAGAGGATTATTTCTTACGCATCTTTCAGGAGGGATTAAGACAAATCATATAAAGCAGGAATTATCAAGGTCTCCGATATTCATTTTTATAGATATTGATAAAAGTAAACAATTTATTTCCTGGATTAATGAACATTTTCATGATATAAAAAGAGAAGCCGAAACCACTACCAGTCATGGTAAACTTTTAAGAATTGATAAATACCCTTCTCAGAATAGCGTTATACTCGATTTTGTTTATGATACTGCTGAAGCTTCCGGACAAAATATGGTAACAATAGCCACACATAAAGCCTGTCGGTATGTTTTAGAAAATTATAAATGCGATCCCGGGTTCAGATATTATATTGAAAGCAATTTTAACGGAGATAAAAATCCTGCTTATAAATCATTACTACTTGGACGCAGCCATTATGTTGTTGGAAGTGCACTTATCGAAGGAAAATTTCTCAGGCGCTTGCTAAGAGTTAATGCCAAGGAATATGTTGATGGCTGG
>JAUSIA010000055.1 GCA_030648225.1 Ignavibacteria bacterium
AATTCTATAGAAATAAATTCCGCTTGGGAGATTAGCAGCGGAAAACTCAACTTCATACCTTCCCGCAGATTTATATTCATCTACAAGTGTTGAAACTTCATTACCAAGCACATCATAAACTTTTATTGTTTGCCAACCGCTTACTGGCGACTGCCAACTGATTTCCGTAATCGGGTTAAAAGGATTGGGATAATTTTGCCCAAGTGTAAATCTATCGGGAATAGATTGCAGAAAATTATCAACTGCCGTTGGTATTTGAACGTATTTTACTGTTGCATAATCAAGCGCACTCATTCCAGTTACATAAACATTTGCCAATGTGTCTACAAATATTCCCATGGGCTCTTCATCGCTTCCAGCAAAATCTGAATTAGTATATTTGTTTACCCATTCCTCAGTCCCGGCAGGCGAATATTTAATAGTTGTATAATCCAGAGAAGTAGTAACATTTGTACTTGCACCTGTAACAAACACATTTCCGATTTTGTCGAGAGCAATTGAATTGCTTCTGTCAATATGATTTGATTCACCATCATAAGTTTTAACCCAAACTGAATCACCTGAAGAGTTATATTTAACAGTTACAAAATTGAGATTGGTACTGATGCCTCCATAAGCAGCTCCGGTTACATAAGCATTACCTAAATTATCACAAGCAAGTGAACTTGCTTTATCCACTCCATTACCAATTCCATTATATCTACTAGTCCACAAAGTATCACCATCAGATGAATAACATATTGTCATATAGTCTTCAGAAGTAACAACATCAGTACAATATCCTGTTACAAATATATTACCGAGATCATCCGACTTTATCATTACACCTTCATCATCTCCGTTTGAATGGTTGATTCTTCTTATCCATTGAAGCACACCAGCAGAATTATATTTTATGGTAGCGAAGTCAAAATGAGGTTCTGCGCTTCCACTGCTTCCGCCATCACTAATTCCTGTGATATAAATATTTCCATCGTAATCCGTGCAGATTGAGTTTGCTCTATCATAGTCACCGGTGGGCCCATTGTACCGCGAAGCCCATTGTAAATCACCATCGGAGTTGTACTTAATAGTAGCATAGTCTTCAAAAATTCCGTGAGTACCTACAGTCCCTTCGCTTTCACCCGTAATGAAAATATTTCCTGAGTCATCAAGAGCAATTGAATATGCAATATCTTTAGCATTCTTAGGCCCATTGTATTTTCTTGTCCAAACTGTATCACCTGATGGTGAATATTTTATTGTAAGATAATCATAATTAGTTCCGCTGCCTATGCTTCCGCCGGTAACATATATAAAGCCCAGATTATCAACTGTAATTGCATAAGCTATATCAGTTGAACCTCCCAGTCCATTATATCTATTTACCCATTGTTCAGCACCCGAAGAATCATATTTAATTGTAACATAATCTTCTATACTCATTCCGGTGCCAGAGCTTGATCCGGTTACGAAAACATTTCCGGAATTATCGCCAATTATGGCATTTGATTTATCTGTACCACTGCCGGTTCCATTGTATCTTACAGACCAGGATTCCGAAACCTGGGCTATTAGAAGCTCAGTAGTAAAAATGATTATCAAAAAGTTCAATATCAGCAAGGAGGTGAAATTCTTTCTTTTCATCTTAAGGAAGTATGGTTTGCTCATTTTTTCACCTTTCATTACTGATTAAATGATTACTTATTATAAGTTTTCTCAATGTACTCTTTAAGTGCAGCAGCATTATTGAAACGCTCTTCTTTAGATGAGAAAAGCAAAGTAAGTTTTTGCTTCTTTGCATTTTTGATTAGGACATCAACAAGCTCTTTCTTATTATCCAGTTCCTTAAAATATTTTGATCTAAATTCTTTCCATTTTTCAGGATCGTGCGAAAACCATTTACGCAATTCATTTCCGGGTGCAATCTCTCTCAGCCATAAATTAATTGAAGCATCTTCTTTTTTACTGCCTCTTGGCCAGAGCCTATCGACAAGCACCCGGTAACCATCCCTAGGACTTGCGGGTTCGTAGATTCTTTTTATCTGAATATTATACATGTGCAGTTAGCGTTTACAATTATTTTTTGTTTTTAATCCAATTCTCAATGTCTTTGATCAGATTTTCCTGAACATTTATATATGAATGACCTGTCTGATAAATAATAAATTTCGCATTCTGTTCTTTATTTTTCTCAAGTGCGCGATAAAGCGGTAGCATATAATCCTCTATACTTACTGTCGAATCGTCTTTTCCTCCGATTAATAAAACATCCGTACCTGCAAATTTGTCTGCCTTTTTAAGAATGTAAAAGTATTCCTGGTTTTCTAACAATTCTTCAATTGGGTCTGCATATTGGAAATCAACCAAGCCCTCCGGCTTTTTTAAAGTCTGGAAAAAATTTGAATAACTTTTTCGTAAATCTGAATTGGATTTAAAAATTTCAGCAAGAATCCCGAGATCACCACCGGATATGCTTATCACTCTTTTTATTTCCAAATGGTAAATGGCATACAGCATTGACATATGTCCGCCATAGCTGTATCCGCCAAGAATGAAGTTTGAAGTATCAATATCATACCTGCTTACAATTTCTTTTGATGATAAAAAGTTAATAGCCGCTTCAATATCCTCCTGTGAGTTCATCAAACTCTGTTTACCCTCACTTTGGAAGCAGCCTCTGAAGTCGAACATAAAAACATTTATTCCATTATTTGAGAGGATACTGCCGATATCCCAGATATCACCTCTTCCCATAAATTCATGTGTGAAAATCAGCGTCGGAGATTTAGGAGAATCAGAAGGATAAAGATATCCTGTCAGCAAAGACTGATGACTTTGAAATCTCAAAGTATCACAGTTCTTCTGGGCGTAGACAATACTAATAATGTCAATGATAAACCATATTATCAGTAGTTTTTTCATGTTTAATATTTTGATTAATTAAGTTATTTGCACAAATAATTTTTTGAACATTCCTCTTTATTAACTAATTTTTCTTTGTAATGATTAGTAATAATACTTACTCCTCAACAAGCTCTCACTTTACTTTAAGAGTGAGAGAGTTAGTTAAAAATCTGCCTCCGGCATATTTCGCCATGGTGATGTCTACCGGAATTATTTCCATTTCCTGTTACCTTCTTGAAATGGATTTGCTTGCGCACATCCTGTTCTGGTTAAATCTCTGGTTTTATATATCATTATGGGTCTTAAGCCTTTTAAGAATATTTTTCCATCATAAAGATTTTTTTAAAGATATGATAGATCACCAAAAAGGTCCGGGCTTCTTCACCGTGGTTGCCGGCTCATGTATTCTTGGAAGCCAGTTTATAATAATTTTTGAGAATTACTCAGCATCTTTCATACTATGGATAATCGGATTGATCCTCTGGGTAATTTTAAACTACACAATCTTTACGGGTTTTACCGTAAAGGAAAATAAGCCGTCCTTAGAAGAAGGTATAACCGGGGCCTGGCTTTTAGCGGTGGTTGCAACACAATCAATTGCAGTTCTCAGTACATTAATTGCGGTACAACTGGAACAGCCTTA
>JAUSIA010000068.1 GCA_030648225.1 Ignavibacteria bacterium
TGCATAAGTGCTTAATGAAAAAACTGTAGCATAAGGTGTTATTCCATACCGTGTAGGTATATCCCAAAAATCATTGTTGAGCGTATTGATAGTTGTCCGCCCTATTTCATTTATTATCTCCTGGTCTACAGAAAACAAAAGAAAAGTTCCTCCTAAAATACCCGCCGTGTATAACCATTCTGCTGAAGAGAAATTTAATGGTTTTGTATAAAAAGATAAAAAATTTGTTACAACTATTTTAGTATCATCTATAAAATTTTCAGAAATAGATTTGTTTGTATCTAAAGAGTCCTGACAAAAGCAGGCTGATGATAATAAGAAAATTGATAAAAATATTTTTTTAAACATCCCTCTTAAAATAATCTTAATAAATATTTAAAAAATGCTGACTTATCAACATTTATCAGGTAACTAAAACTAATCAGAATTTTTATTTTCTTTTATATAAAAATTTTTCTGCCATAAATAAAAAAATCCTTATCTTCCGTTTCGCATATATAAAATTCTTCTTAAATAAAAGGTTTTCTCTATGAAAAAAGTCTTCACAATTATTTTTCTCTGCTTCTGCTGCTAATTCAGGATTAATACAATCTTATAAAGCTAATCCCTCAAATGGTGCAATAGTTTTCAGAGATTTTCTTTTTGCAGGAACTGATCCGATTGCTTCTCTGCAAGGGATTACCGTAACAGGCGGAAGATTGAATATATATAATGCTATACTTCCTTTACTTGCACCTCCTGATACTGTCCCACCAACAACAATTTCCGATCTTTCAACAATTGATACAACTTCAAGCTCTTTAACATTAATGTGGACAGCGCCTCTTGATACAACACAGAATGGTGTTGTTGGTTACGATATAAGAATGTCGTTAACCCCGATAACAGATTCAGTTTCTTTTTATAATGCACAACAATTAGCATTTTCGGGAAATCCCGGTACTCCCGGTTCAACTGAAACTTTGGTTATAGAAGGATTAGATTTTAATACAACCTACTACTTTGCTATCAGATCAAGGGATTTATGGAATAACATTTCAGATCTTTCCAACAACCCGTCAGGTACAACATACGGTGCACCAACAGCATCAGTTAATCCGGATAGTGTTCATGCAAACCTTGTGAATAATACCACGTTACAGGAGACTGTTACACTTTCAAACACATCAGCAGTCAACTCAACACTTGATTATGATATCACTCTTGAGAACAACACCTTCCCTGAAGGAATGGTGAAATTAATCCAGGTACCAAAGAATAATAATATAGAAGGTTTAAGCACAGACAAGGATAATCCGGGGCAGAATCATGGACAAAGTATCGATGGCTCAGGAGGACCTGATGCTTTTGGTTATGAATGGATAGACAGTGATGAACCAAACGGTCCGCAATATGTTTGGGAAGATATCACAACTACAGGAACAGCAGTTACTAACTGGGTACCAACAGGAACATTTGAACCTGAGGATGAAGGTTATGCAGGACCATTCCCTTTTGGTTTTAACTTTAAGTTCTATGGTAACACAAAGACGCAGGTATATGTAAGCTCAAACGGATACCTTCTCTTTAATACAATAAATGAAGATACATATGTAAACGATCCGATTCCTGACCCTGCAATACCAAATGAATTTATAGCTCCTTTCTGGGCTGACTTTGATGGTACTGAAGGTGGAACAGTTCATTACAAGCAGGATGGAAACAGGTTCATTGTACAGTTCACTAATTGGCCCCACTTTTTCCTCTCTGGAACATTGGTAACATTCCAGGTAGTTCTTTATTCATCAGGAAAGATACTTGTTTATTACAACAATATGATTGGAACATTAGACATTGAAACTGTAGGAATAGAGAATGGAGATGGTACAATAGGTTTACAGGTAGCATACAATGCTAATTATGTACATAACAATCTCGCACTTCAATTCTCAGCAGAACCAGACTGGCTTGGTGCAGCTCCTCTTAGTGGAACACTTTACAATGGCAATTCTGTTGATATAGACCTTGAGTTCAGAACAGAGGATTTTCCAGTTGGAGATTACTCAATGGATCTGGTAATAAGCAGTAATGATCCTGTTAACCCAACCATAACAGTTCCTGTAACAATGACAATAGTACCCATTCCTGTAGAATTGACTTCGCTCTCAGCAGAAGCTGAGAAGAACAGTGTAACACTGAAGTGGACAACAGCAACTGAGACAAATAATCAGGGGTTTGAGATTGAAAGACAAGTAGGCAGTAAGCAATATACAGTAGGCAATCAATGGGAGACAGTTGGATTCATTGAAGGAAAAGGGAATACAACAGAAAGACATAGCTATATCTTCGGTGAAAATGATTTGGGTATAGGTAAATACAGCTACAGACTGAAGCAGATGGATTATGATGGCAGCTATGAATACAGCGATGAAGTTGAAGTAGATATTGCAGCACCGGAGGAATACACACTGAAGCAGAATTATCCTAACCCATTCAACCCGATGACAACAATAGAATATTCACTTCCTGAGAATACAGAGGTAAGAATAGACATTTACAACTCATTGGGAGAGTTGGTAATGACACTTATAAACAACACAATGGACGCAGGATACCAGAAAATAAACTTTGATGCCTCATCACTTCCATCAGGAACATATATCTACCAGATAAAAGCAAAAGGTCAGACAAAAACTTTTGTTGACTCAAAGAAGATGTTATTGGTGAAGTAAAACCAATTTCCATTCTAGTATAAAAATAAGTGAGCCTCACTTCTAAAGTGAGGCTCACTTTATAAATAAAATTGTATCCACAGAAAAGAAAATAACTTTAAGTTGCCCTTCCTTCTCTATTTTTCTTATCTTCACATCTAATACTTAAACTATTCAGGAAAATTTTTAATGAGTTTAAAAAATGATTCTGTCTTCTTCACTGACAAAGAAGATATAAGAAATTTCTCACTTACCAACCAGTTTGCAGAACATTTAGAATTCATTCTTGTAAAAGATAAGTTCACTGTTACAAAAGAGGATGCTTACTTTTCACTATCAATGTCTGTAAGAGACAGGATGGTGAGAAGATGGCTGCGAACCCAGCAGAAATATAAAGAGGAAGACACAAAAAATGTTTACTACCTTTCTTTGGAATTTCTGATGGGCAGACTACTCGGTAATGCTCTTATCAATCTCGATTTCTATGATGAGTGCTACAAAATATTAAATGAAAATGGTTATAGTCTTGAAGAAATAATAGGGCTTGAACATGATATGGCTCTTGGCAACGGGGGTTTAGGAAGGCTTGCGGCTTGTTATTTGGATTCTCTTGCAACTCTTGAATATCCCGCTTTCGGTTATGGAATAAGATATGAGTTCGGAATTTTTAATCAGAA